>JAOTTP010000098.1 GCA_029864405.1 Nitrospirota bacterium | reverse complement strand
GGGGGGGGGGCGGGGGGGGGGGCGGCGGTGCTTCCGTGGTGGGACGAGAAGTGGATGCTCTGTCCGTTTCTTGTCGGGCGACCTGTGGCATGCCCAGAGGTGCAAAGATATTTCGGGGTATAGAGAATGTCGCGGCTTGGCGAGGATTAGGGAATGCGTTGTCTAACTCCAGATCTTTAATTGGTGGAAGAGGGGTTCCCGACGTGGCAGAGTGTGGCATTGGATCCGTCTGCGCCGAATCCGACATTTGTAAGATCGTCACCACTCCCCAGGCAAACAATAAGGCTCCTAACACGAGCCATTTTCGTTGATTCGTCATTAGGCTTTCGTCTTTTTGACCGGTTCAGGGAATTCTTTCAGAAAGGTGGAGACCTTCAGCTTAAAGATGACCCCTTGCTGTTTTTTAGATGTTTCAACGGAGAGTTTTTCGATAAAGAGATAGGGCCAGCGTTGCTCCAGTTCGAAAATAAATTTTCGAATAGCCTCGTAGGGTCCTGCGGCTTCAAACGCAAACGTGCCTTTCGTCGCCAGTTTATGGGGGAGCGGTTTGAAGTCGTATCCCATACCAGGAATGTGTACGTGATTTTGTTTGGCCAAATGGGCAATGTCCAAACTTAAATCAGTGAATTCTCCAGAATCCGGAAGAGCCTTCCATGTGGTGGACAGAATGGTTTGGGTCTGCTTGGCCGTCTGCATGGTTGTCTGTGTGTGCAGGGAAGCTTGATAGAGGGCCGTGATGTGTTGAAAGCGGTCTTGGGCCGGGTAAAAGATCAAGGCAAACATCCCGACCGATGACAGTCCGGCAAGGATGGTCACGATGAACAGCGGGCTTAAATATTTGGAGATCAGAAGCGTCGTCTTCGATCGTCTCATGGCCTGAAAAGGATTCATTAGTGTTGGCCAACCCGTGTGTGGTGAGAAACCAGGTGTCCGGAGTCATACGTAACGGTGAGCGAAAACACGCTATGCGAGCTTCCCTGCTCCTCTTTGGTGGTTTTTGTGGCATGCTGTGACAGGAGGACATTCTGAAATGCCGCGTGCTTGTCTAACTGATGAATGAGTCGATTGAGGGCTGGCAGGGATGCTGCGGATCCTTGAAGAAGGATCGTGTCGGTTTTTTCATCGAGAGACACCGAGTTCATGGTGATATCCGGAGGAATGGCTGTTTCCAGATCGGTCAGTAATTGCGTCCAGGAGAATCCCACCCGTTCCCGAACCTGTTTCACGAAGGTGACTTGCGGCGGAATACGTCGAATAGCCTGGTGAGAAAGGTCAAGCCCTGCCGCTTTGGCTTGTGCGACCAATTGTTCATTGGCTGTCTCGATGGTGGCTGCTTGATCTTCTAGAGCATCAATTTGTTGATGTAATGAGTCAGTAAGCCACCAGAATGAAGCGGTGAGGGTGAGAGCACCGACGGTCAGAAGTGTGAGTCCGAGTTGCGACAACTGAAGAAAATTAATGCCGGGAGCGGACAGATTCATATGTACGCGTGGAATCATCATGCCACCATCAGACTGGCATAGCCTGGCAATGCCGCTTCTTCTTGATTGCTCACCGCCAGATGCCTGTTCAATACATGGAAATGTGAGGCATGAGACAGCGGAGTGACTCGAATGTGAGGCTCATGTCCTCCACTGGCCTTGAGCGTGCGTTGAATGTGGTCGAGGGGCGGCATAAGGCTTTGTCCGTGGGTCAGATCAGTCGCCATGAACAGATGAACCGGGGAAGACGCTGTGGCAGGTATGGGGAACATCTCTAGATAATATTGCAGGGTTGCCAGAATTTCTTTTTCCACCTTCATGACGGTGTACGAAGGGTAGGGAGTATTTCCTGTGTCGGTTTCTAGCGTCGCGTAAGAACGGGGTTCTCCTGACGAAGGCGCGCGATGTCCGGTGTTTTCCTTTTGGTTCCCCGACTCAGAAACCAGTGAAGGATCATGCGGGTGATTGGATTCCATTTTGATGGCAAGAGCTTTCGTGCGGATGAAGCGTGGACTGCCATCCTGACAGGCCAAAAAGGTAAAACCCCAATGACTCATGAAGAGGAACATGACTGCTGGGGGCGGGGAGTCATGTGAAGGATTTTCAGCCGCGAGCATGTCTTGGATGTTGGGGCGATACAGGTCAAAAATATCGAGTCCTGACATTCCCACAGAAATTGGGATCAAGTTTGCCTCTAAGCACATGTTTTCATATTGTTCGACAATTTCATGGCGAATGGCCGTGCCCAAAACTCTCACGTGTTCTGTGTTGTCGGGCGAGGGGGAATCCGTGACCGACGTGGGTACATAGATCCCAAAGGCTAAACGGGATTGGGAGGTATCGAGTTTGAGGTCTTGTTGAAAACGCCAATTTACCAGTGCCGTCTGTTCCGGTTTTTTTGCGGGAAAGGATGCAAAATCAAAGATGCTTGTCCGGGCGCACATGTCCGGGAGACTGAGCACGATGGAGAGCGGGCGACGATAGGGCTTGACCAGCGCCTTGAGTTGAGTCAGAAACTCATCCGGATTGGCAATGTTGGGTTTCGCCGAAGAGAGTTTGACGACCCCTGGTGAGAGTGGGAGTCTGGCAATGTGACGGAGCGACGTCTTTCGCCAATGCTTTTTGATTTCCACCAGGCATAATGCCTCCTCAGAAATGGAGAGCGCGACGGTGGGTGTCGAAATGGGAAAGAACTGCATCACATATCCTCTATTGGAGTGACCCGATTAATTTCCTTCAGCGTGGTTTCTCCCCGGAAGACTTTTTCCAGGGCGGCTTGCCGTAACGAGGTCATCCCCTGAGCCATGGCGGCCGTGCGAATTTCTGAGATGGATTTCTCATTTAAAATCATTTCTTTGATGGAATCGGTCATATCCAAAAATTCTGTAATGGCCTTCCGGCCTCGGAAGCCTAAGCCGTGACATTCATTGCATCCTTTGCCTTCGAAGAAGGTCAGGTGTTTCACGTCCTCATATTCAATGCCGGATTCCTGGCACTGTTCAGGGTGAATCTGCACGGGGACCCGGCAGGTCGGGCAAATGGATCGGACCAGGCGTTGGGCGAGTATGCAACTCAAGGAAGCCACGAAATTATACGATTCAATACCCATATTCACAAACCGGCTAATCACATCAAATGCATTATTCGCATGCACAGTGGTAAATACCAAATGCCCCGTGAGAGCCGATTGAATGGCAATTTGTGCCGTCTCTAAATCTCGAATTTCTCCGACCATGATTTTATCAGGGTCGTGCCGCAAAATTGATCGAAGCCCTCTCGCAAACGTGAGCCCCTTCTTTTCATTGACTGGAATTTGCACAATTCCTTTTAATTGATATTCCACGGGATCTTCAATCGTAATGATTTTATCTTCGTCGGTGTGTACCTCATTGATGGCGGCATAGAGGGTTGTGGTTTTGCCGCTTCCCGTGGGTCCGGTGACCAGGACCATGCCATAGGGTCGGGTAATGGCCCGGCGGAAACGCCGGAGATCCTCGCCGGTATAGCCCAGGGCTTCCAGGCGCAGCCCTTGGACGCCTGCCGATATATGTTGTTTATCCAGAATCCGGATGACCACCGATTCTCCGTACACACTTGGCAGAATGGACACCCGAAAATCGATGGTTCGCTGATTCAGCAGCAATTTGAACCGGCCATCCTGTGGCGTGCGACGTTCTGCGATATCGAGTTCAGACATGATTTTGAGCCTGGAAATGAGAGAGGGGTGAATGCCCATATCAAAGGGTTCCATGGCTAAATAGAGGACACCGTCAATCCGGAACTTCACATCGACCGTGCGCTCGGTGGGCTCGATATGGATGTCACTCGCCTGCTTTTGCAGGGCGGTGAGGATAATCGTATTGACAAGTTTGACCACCGGGCTGAGGTCCTTTGTGATCCGTTCAACGGAGAGGATTTCCTCGCCTTTCTCGTCTTCTTTAATCAGCACCGGATCCAATTCGGCTTTGATGCGGGTGAGCACTTGGCTGTTGCCTTCACTATTGCTCAAGGTTTCAAGAATGGCTGAGTGAGATGTCACGACCAATCGCAACTCAAATCCCAATTGGTGCTCTAATTCATCGATCATTCGCAGGTCATGTGGTTTGGCGATAGCGATGGTCAGGACCGGGCCTTCCTGTTCCATGGGCACGAATTCATAACGATGCATGAGTTCGACCGGGATGGACTCCATGAGCAGTGACGGGATGCGAAACTCCTTGAGAGTATTCCATGGGAGACCATATTGATCAGCCAGGACCTGGCCGATCACCTCTTCCGTGACGGTGCCTCGCTCTAACAGAATGGCGGCAATGGTCTGATTCGTCGTGCGGGCGGTTTCGAGCAGGGTCTCTTTTTCTCGTTCAAGGATGAGGCCCTTTTCGACCAAGAGGTCTTCGAATGGCATGCGTTTGACTGGTGTGGTCATGTCTATTCTCTCGTCGAGGTGACTCGGTAGTTACACGGCTCCTGCCATTTGGAAAATAGGAAGATAGAGGGCAATGACCACGCCCCCTAAAATGACTCCAATGAGAATGATGAACATGGGTTCGATCCATGTCATCAGTCGAGATAATTGAAAGTCCAATTCCCCTTCATGGAACTCGGCCACTTCAAAGAGCATGGCTTCCAGTGAACCGGTGGTTTCTCCAACTTCAACCATTTCAAGAGTGAGGCGCGGGAGAAAATTCTCTTTTCTTAATGCCGCTGAGAGGCTGGTGCCTTCTCTTACATGAACAATGACTGATTGGAGCGCTTTGGCAAAGACTTTGTTGGGCATGGATTTCGCGGTCACCTGCAGAGCTGATAATAAGGGGATTCCGCCTCCAAGAATGGTTGACAGCGTTCTGGCTAATCGAATGACTTGATTTTTCAGAAACAAGGGGCCAAGTATCGGAGCATGGAGGAATAACCAATGGATTTGCCATTGACCTTGAGGGGTATTTTTCCACCAATAGAGGAGCATGCCACCAAGACCCATGATAATCAGGAGTCCCATCATCCATTGTGTGGCGGAATGAGTCAGATCAATCAAGAGCTGAGTGGCCCATGGCAATTCCACCCGACTTTCTTGATAGACTTCTGCAAATGACGGCAGGACAAAGAATAACAGACCCATAGTCACCAGGAGACCGAACCCCAATAAGAATATGGGGTAAATGGTCGCTTTGACGACTTTTTCCCGAACCCCAATCAGCATTTTTAAATAGGCAATATATCGGCTCAAGACTTCTGGAAGGTTGCCTGCCTGTTCTCCGGCTCGTAGTGAGGCCTGATAGAGTTCGGGAAAGTAGGTTGGATGATGGGTCATGGCTTCTGAAATAGCCGATCCTCCTCGAATGTGCTCTCGGACCGATTGCAGTGCTTGCTGAAAT
>JAOTTP010000005.1 GCA_029864405.1 Nitrospirota bacterium | reverse complement strand
GACCATTCAGCATGGGATGCCTGTCACCCTTCCGACTGCCGACTCCGCGACGGATAAAGTCCCGGACCAAATCTCGCTCACGCTCACCCGTGAAGGGACGCTCTACTACAACAAGGAACCCATTGACCTTCCCGAACTAGAAATTCGACTGGCCACCCTTCGACAAGCCAATCCTGATCCATCACTCATCATTAATGCCGATGAACAGGTTCCCCATGGCCGGGTGATCAAAGTGATGGACATCATTCGACTGGCTGGTATTCCCAACATGGCGATTGCCACGAAACCCAATTCGGAACCGTAAACGCCGAGTACCCCATGCACCACCCGTCACCGACCACATTCACGAATCCTTCACCTCAATTCGCAATTCTTCCGTTCGTTCTGCTGATGGGATGACACCTTGCCCTGGTGAGTTCGAGGACGCTCTGACTCCCAGAGACCCTTGACCCCAATCCCACTTATCAGCCCCACGCAGCAGCATCCAACTCAATTTCTTTTTCGTCGGCCTGCCATGTCGCCCAGATTTCCTATGACGTATTCCTCTAGCCGACAAAGACTACCGACCCTTAGCGTTTTTTCCGTCGGCTCACTCAACCGGCTTCTCGCGAATCGATGTGTGATGGGGTAATATTCCCGACACAGATATTTATGGTTAGCCTTATTGGCCATGGCTTCAAATTAAATGTGATACAGATAATGACTTTGACCACATACAGTCGATTGGTTTCTTCTCCTCAACACATCGAGTGGAAGGGAATGCTCTTGTGCCTCTTCCTCCTCTGGCCCTTGCCGGCATTGAGTCACGAAGCCGGGAACCTCTATCGTGAAGCTCTTGCGGCTATTGAAATCCAGGATTTCAAGACGGCTCAATCGTTACTCGAACAGGCCATCCAGGAATTTCCGGATTTTCCTGAAGCCCATCATCTGTATGGGCTGGTGGAGTTTCAACTGGCCCAACAACCTGAACGCGCGATTTCCGCCCTTCAACAGGCAATTCGCCTCAACCCGAATTTGGCTCAAGCGCATTATGATTTGGCGCTACTCTTTATCAAACAAGATAAAATGGAAGAAGCCCAAAAGGCCCTTCAACAGGCGCTCACAATCTATCCACGTTTTTGGGAGGCCCGGCTCACACTCGCTAAATTATTCGACCAGCTGGCACTCACGATTCAGGCTATTCAGGAATACCAGACCGTTCTCACCCAACAACCCTTGCAGGCTGAAGCGCTCTATAATCTTGCTTCTCAGTACATGCAAACCGAAGATTTCGACCTGGCCCAGCCACTGCTCACTCAATTGACTGAGCACCACCCTCACCATGCGGACGGATGGTATTTGCTTGGCCGGATCGCCGAACGGCAGAATCAACACAGCCAGGCCGTACACGCGTACCAACAAGTTATTCAGGCGAACCCTGAATATTCGGAAGCCCACTACAATCTAGGATTTATCTACCAACAACAAGGGGACCAACAACAAGCCATCGAGCATTTTCAGCGCGTCAGTCAACTGAAGCCCCAGGACGCCGAAGCCTTTTTGAATCTTGGGGTGCTCCTCGCAGGGAATAAACAATTTGCAGAAGCGGAACAGGCCTATCAAACGGGAATCGCCCTCCAACCGGATTCTCTGGAAGGACATTTCAATCTTGGGGCCTTGTATGAATTTCACAAGAAAGATCTTCTTCAAGCACAAAACCACTATAAGAAATACCTTGACCTTGGGGGAAAGGATACCCGAATCCAACAATTACTCAACCAACTTGAGCAATAGATCGTCACCATTGGTTCAAAAAAACCTTGAATTCTTCACCAACACCGCTCTCCTGCCGTACAACCTAATATCCATCCCATTTCTCAGTCTTCCCATCCTCTTCCTCCTGATACTCATGAGCTCCGCTCTTTGACCGTCTCATACACCAGAGGCTCATTCTGAGCCCTATCATCTTCTCAGCCCATGTCTTGACCTACCACCCGGAACCCGCTGACCACATATGGCCTGAGGGTAAGCACGAGAGACCAGGCATTTTTTCCAGAAAGACTCGTTCACAATGTTCGAGAAGGACTCTCTTCCGAAAACAACAACAAATAAAATCACAAAAGCTCAACATTTCGAACACATTTCCAATCGGCAAGTTTTTCCATATTCAGTCGTTATTCCTCTACCAAAGAACCGCCGCATTGAATTGGCAAGAAATGAACGATTGGGTGCGAGGGTTGCGATCCTTTCATCCAGGGAGACATGGAAAATGGGACGCTATTCAATCAAAGGGTTACAGAATCCGTTACGCAACCAACAAGGCGCATACATCCTGATTACAGGTATCACTGTCGTGGCCCTGTTTGGGTTTGCAGCCCTGGGAATTGAAGTTGGACGATGGTATGCCATCCAGGGAGAAATGAGTAAAGCGATCGCTGGGGCCGCCTTTGCGGGAGCCAAAAACGTGAACAATCCGAACATTACCGATATTGAGGGGTTTGTCCAACAAGTAGCATAAGCCAACTTTCCTCCCGGTCTGCTAGGTACCGATACCCCGACTTTCATAGTCACCCCCGAAGGAAACGGGAAAATTACTGTACAAGGCTCAACCAATTCCATAAATTATCTCTCGAAAGTGGTGGGAGGAAGCCACGGCACGACCGCTATTGGTGCGGACGGATCCGCTAAACTTCGCAACGCGGAAATCGCCTTAGTTCTGGACCTGTCGGGATCGATGGGAGGCAGCCCCATAGCCGACCTGAAAGAAGGGTCAAAAAACTTTGTAGAAAATTTCACCGATCAACAAGCCGAAAATAGATTTGCCTTGATAACCTTTGCCTCAGGGGTCCAAAAACCATTTCCGATGGACCATGGGTACGTCTCCCCCATGACTACGGCCATTAATGGTCTTGGTGCCACTGGGGGGACTAATGCCGAAGACGCCTTAGCTCAAGCCCTTGTCCTCCCTTGGTCAGATCAATCCGGCGTCCCTGCGAATGAACGAACCAAGCAAGTCGTCGTCTTTTTCTCGGATGGAAATCCTACGGCTTTTCGGGGACAGTTTAAATATAACGGCACGGATTATGATGGCGTCGCTGCACTTGGAGGTGCACTGGTGTGGGACAATTTGCAAAGACCAGATCAACAATTCAATTCGTTTAGTGTGAACAGGGTTCACATTACAGGAGATGGAAAAACCTCCGGCAGTACCTCCTGTCCATATGTCAACTCTAGAGGTCTCAACACTAAATTAAACGTAAGATGGGACGTCTTTACCGATCCCACATATGGGTTGAATAGTTATGGACCCATGTCCGGTTACGGTTCCCAACAATGTAATATCCCCGGGGCGCCACTCGCCGGATACTTAACCTATCTCGCTACACAAATGGCTATTGACAATGCCGCAGCAATCAAAGCGAAAGGCATTGAAATCTATACCATTGGGTTGGGCAACGTCGATCCGGCATTTCTTGGAACGCTCTCCAGCGGGGCAGCTTTTGCGTACTATACCCCTGACTCATCAGAGCTGGAGGGAATTTTCCAACAAATTGCCAATATTCTCAAACTTGTTCTTATCAGTTAGGCAACCACGATGCCACACGATTGCAGACACAACACGCGTGACTGGGATAATGGGTCCACATGCAGGAGGATTCCCCAATGAACAGCTTGATCAGATCTTTTCGTAAACTGATGTCTCCATGCCAGACCGAATCGGGAATCTCGGCTGTTGAGGTGGGGGCGACCATGCTGGTGTTTCTCACCGCGCTCTTCGCCGTAGCAGAAATGGGTTGGTTTTTTGTGCACCAGAACACCCTCACTTCTGCGGTAAGAGAGGGAATCCGTATTGGAACCGTTGGCGCAACATCAGTAGATGGCGATGGGAATGCCTTATCCCGGGAAGATTCCATTAAACAAGCGATTCAAGACAGTGCGGCCATGGTTATGGACATCGACCCGTCAGAAATTTTCATTTTCCCCGTCGATGCCGATTGGACCGACCCCGATGATCCTGCCGTTGTTGGGACGGCAAGCGCAGGTGGTGCCGGCGCATTTATGCGGGTCCGGGTGAATTTCACCCATCAATTTTTCACACAATTGATTGGTGGGTTTTTTGGAGCAGGGGATTCCATGGTCATGTCGTCCGAGGGGACCTACCGCAATGAAAACTTTATCTTAGGAGGCGCCTCATGATGGCATCATTTTTACGGATGGGGCGGAATGAACGGGGGACCGCTTCCGTCGAACTCGCCTTTTCCCTCATGATTTTCCTCTTCGTCGCATTTGGCATTGTCGAATTCGGAAGCATCATCAACGAACGCAACGCTCTCACCCAGTTATCGAGAGAAGGCGCAAGCTTAGCCTCGCGAAACCTGACGACCCCCCAGAACATGATGGATCTTCTCGGGTCCACCAATAATGCCCTGGATTTTAAAAATCAGCCATCCAAATATCATATTTACTTGGCCCAAATCACTGCTGGGACCGTCGCGAATAATAACCCGGTCTGTGCGGTCGTTGAGGATGGAGGCTTAACCGGCTCCGGTGTAGTGCCTCCTGCGCTTCCGAATTGTGATTTACCGCAAAATCTTTACGACTACTTGGTATATGTTCCCGGTACCGGTGCAACGGTACAACAATTTACCGTGGTGAAAGTCTATTATGAACATGATCCGATTACCCCTGTTGGAGCACTAGCGGCTCAATTTGGATGGGGAGGGCTATCTACTTCCAACAGCATCACCATGTCTAGCACAGCGATTTTTTAACGTATGACGTCAAGAGTTCGTTCACGAAGATTTTTCAACACCGTCACTCTCTGCATGTGTTGAGTAAGCAACGAACGATTGATCTGTAAAAACTTGAACGTCATTCATTAGACACTGTCTGAAGAATTCTGAGCTATCAACGAATGAAGCAGGTCCTGATAGATGACGTCATCCTGAGTGAAACGAAAGATCTGGCTAGGCCGTGGCATCTTCAACCTGGGCACAGATCCTTCGCCGTGGGCTCAGGATGACAAGGGCTACTCTAGTCACAAATTGTACATTCCCTGTTTGCATCTTAGTTTTTACACTTGAACAGATTTGAGGAGCAGTCCTGTGTATTCAGGGTGCGCTTCTCGGTTGCTCCCGCCAATGTATCCCATCGCTCACACATCACCTTTCAACATCCTCTCAATTGGATTCCTACTCATTTTCTCAAGCCACACGTCCCCAATCGCCTACAGGAGATCACGCAAAACCACAACCCTATCAATCCTTCTTCCGTGAATCGCCTCAAAAGGTTGTTTTCAATTCTCCCTCTTTCCTCGTCGTTCAATAAGGCTCTGTATCGTGGATCTGACAGCTTGCAAATCGGTCGAATCCAGGCGGATGGCAGAGTGCCGTTCGACCTCGGTTAAGGGCTCCTCTCTCGCCTTTTGCTGTTCCATGACTCCAATCGTCGCGTCAGAGGCATCTGTCCGTTGTTTGGCACGCCATGCTATTCGCTCGGCCAACACGTCATCTGGCGCCCAGACGTCCAATATGACCCCAGGCACATGCCGTTCATGGGCCAGTTGGATGAATGATTGTCTTTGTGCGGCCTCAAGAAATGTGGCATCCACAACGACAGGATAGCCCGCCTGTAACATTGTGCTCGCAAGATCCCATAGCCTTTTATAGGTTGTTTGAGTCATGGCTGGCGCATACAAGCTCTCTGAAATTCCCTGACCAACAACTTTTTCACATTGTTCGGCATGGATCCGTTTACGTTCCACATCGGATCGCACCCGCACGGCGCCCAACGCTTTCACCACTTCAGTGGAGACTGTTGTCTTCCCTGTCCCGGATACTCCATGCATCAGCATCAACATTGGAGGAAGAGGCATAATCAATCGATGAGCTAACTCCACGTACCTGACCATTTCTGCATGGACATTCTCCCATGCCGGGCTTCCTGGTACCACCTGAGCCAGACGCAAGCCTGCTACTTTTGCTCGAACGAGTGCCCGATAGACCTCATACAGCCGGAACACTCTCATCCCGGCATAGTCACCAGTCACTTCCAGATAACAGTTCAAAAACCAATAGGCCAAATCCACTCGACACTTACTCTCTAAATCCATGACCAAAAACGCGACTTCACTGATGACATCAATCCAACGCAACCGTGGTTCAAATTCCAAGGCGTCAAACACACAGATCCGGCCCTCGAATAGGGCAATATTTCCCAAATGAAGATCACCATGACATTCCCGGATATGCCCCGAAGATTTGCGTTGTCCTAATACCGGCCTCAATCGCTCCCATTCCTGGTTTGTCCATTCCTTGATCTCCTGCACACAGGATTGAATCCGCACCGGGAGGGCAGCAAGCGGAATGTCTTCGAAGCACTCTGCTACAGGTCGCCACACCATATCCGGCTCTCCATAAGAAGAGGGATCTCCAGCAGGTTCAATTCGGCTATGGAATGCTCCAATATCTATGGCCAGTTGGCTGACAACATGTTCATGAAGTTCGCCTGCCTCAAGGAGTTTGTGAAACTCCTGATCGGGAAGAAATTGTTTCATTTTGACGGCACATTCAAAAGGGGTTCCCTCACCATCCATGCGAGGGTCTGATGGAGAACCGGTGATGGAGACTACTCCCAGATAGAGCTGTGGGGCTAACCGTCGGTTGAGTCGAACTTCTTCTTCACAAAACCACCGCCGTTTTTCGACGGTCGAAAAATCGACAAATGTGAACAGCACAGGCTTTTTAATTTTGTAGACATACTGACCAGTTAAGAACACCCACGAAATATGCGTTTCCACCAGTATGATCTGGCTCACGGGGTGGGGATAACATTTCGGGCTCTGCAGCGATTCGACCAACTGAGAAGAAGTCATAGCCATCCAATAAAGACCATTGCCCATTCGAGAAGGGATGAAGGTAAATCTCTCCCGACCGCATTCCCTCAAGACACTGGAACATCCTACCCAATTTCGTTCCTTTCACCAAGCAGGAAGAAACCCCCGCTGATGATGAAACGTTCATTCGACTTGTGAAGAAAATCACTGAACAGGTACACTATAATCATCTGACCGATTATGTTGAGACGAATTAAAATCTTTTTTATTGTCTTTCTTCTCCTGCTGGTGGGGGCCATATTGGCTGCCCTCTGGTTGTTACCGGGCACCTTCTCCGCTAAAAGCACTCCGCCCGAGTGGGAAGTGAAAGCCGCCAGGTTTATTCGTCATCTGGCAACCCCAAGCCACTTTCTCAAAATGTCGAACCCCGTCCGTTTTTCTCCTGAAATTCTCGCGGAAGCTCGGCATCATTTTGCCGATCATTGCGCCACCTGCCACGCCAATGATGGAAGTGGAAAAACACATATGGGCCCGAATTTCTATCCTCCTGTTCCCGATCTCAGAAATCCGGCCATTCAATCCATGGTTGATGGAGAATTGTTTTATGTCATCCATTACGGCATTCGATTTACCGGAATGCCGGCCTGGGGCAAAGGTCTGCCCCAAGAAGATCTCGAAAGCTGGAAATTAGTGCTCCTTATTCGACATTTCCCCAATATCACTCCTAAAGAAATCGCGGAGATGAAACACTATAATCCTCTCACCCGCGAAGAACGGGAGCAACAAGAAGCCCTTGATCAGTTCTTATCTGGAGAAGACATCTCACCTCCAGAACATCATCATTGATTTTTTAAGCCAAGGAGTCGCCATCATGAAATATTTCAGTATGCTTGCCATTCTGTGCTCAATATTTCTGACCACCCCCGCCTGGGCACATGGCGATGCGTCTCATGTCATGGGAACCGTCACCGCTTTGGGAAATGACCATGTGGTGGTCACAACCCCAAAAGGGGAAAGCCTGACCCTCGCCTTTCATCCTCAAATCACGTTTCAACAAAATGGCATTCATGTCGAACATGCCCGACCGCAGATTGGGGACCGACTCGTGGCCGAAGTTTCAAAAAAAGGAGTCCCTGAAAACCGAGATTGGGTTGCAACCGAGATCATGTTTGCCACCCCCCAAAAGAAGCCCTGATTCCTATACGCGATTCACGACCCAGCATGGAAAGCAGAGTCAGTCAATTTTTTTTAGGGGACACCGACCCCCGACTTCGATCTAGAAGGACTTACCTCGAATTTGGCATAACCCGCATATCCATTATCGTCTCAAGACAATTCCATTTTCCTTATCTTCCAGACTCCCTATCCTTTTCCCCTGCCTTCAAGAAATCATGACAACAGCATCCTCATGACTAGATCGAAGAATTCCTAGGAATGCTCCAGAACTCCCTGGCGACTCGCTACATGCAGGCAGGACAGGTAATTGATTGAGCAGATGGGTTGTGAACGTGATTATTCACGTAAACCGCTGCGAGTCTGAGGTCCCGTCGGGCGGGAATGGCGCCAGTACAGGTTACAAGGAAGGCACTTAAGTCCACAGACCCATCAGATGAATCTGTCGTATTTGCATCTCTTCATGGTGGAGGAATATCCTGTAATTATATGATGAGGGAGAAGGATGACCTACTATAAAATAGTTAGCCCCCTACGAGGTGATTTTTGCAATACACTGGTCTTCCTTTTATGCTTCACCGCCTTCTGTGCCGGGTGCTCTACCCCTTACAGAAATTCCCTTCCTCCTGACCTGGCCGAACACATCGACCCCTCATTGACGTTCCCACGCATTAAAGAGGATCCTGACAGCTTCAAGGGAAAACTGGTCATACTTGGAGGGCAAGTCCTGGCAGCGAAACGATTAAAAGATTCAACCCAACTCACGATCCTCCAATTGCCCCTCATCAATGAACGGGAACCCACCACTGAGCTCACGCAATCCCAAGGACGGTTTATTGCGGAACAGCAGCAATTTTTAGATCCAGCCACCGTCCCTCCTGGAAGCCGGATCACCCTAGTGGGAGAACTGTCTGGCTCTGTCCCTCAGAGTCTTGATGAAACAATGTACACCTATCCCACTCTCGTCATGAAACATTTCAAGATCTGGCCAGCATATCCTCCTGATTACGACCGGTATGGACCCTATCGTTCACCCTTGTTCTATCCCTATGCGTATCCGTATTGGGGGCGATATGGCCCGTTTTACCCCTATTCCCCTTATTGGTATTGGTAGAATGCTCTCACCACAGACTCACCCTCCCTACTGATTTTCCAGAGACGCAGAGTTATTCAACCACCCGATTAATTCCTGGGGCTTGGAACAACCCAAGGCCTCCATGGATCCATGCCGACTCGATTCAATGTCTGTAAATATTAGGTTAAGAAAAAAAAGGGAGGAGGCATGGCCTCCTCCCACAGAAATCAAGCAATTCAAAATGGCTGGGAATTCGACGCTGGATTTATAACCTTGTATCCGGATGAGGTTCTTGGGATTCTGATTCGGTTGGCATGTCGCCCACTGATGGGGCTTCCATTGAATGCTCTTCGGTGATAGGGGTTTCTCCGATTGGAGTTTCTTCCATGGTAGGAAAGACCACCATGACGGTTGATTCCATAGGAGCGGGGGGCACAATGGCAACGCTATCGAAATCAGCCATTAACCCTATCGTATCCTCGCCACCATCTAACAAGAGAGTGATCTGCGTGGTATCGTTTCGCCATTCCGCCACCATCTTCAGATGACCACGAAGCACGGCTTGTCCCCAGAGACTTTGGTCATATTGGTACAGTGAATCCAACCAGATTTCCTGTACCGACGTCGGCATGCCATAGGACTCCGTTATCCAATTTTTCACCGTATGAAAATCTTGAATATAGTCCACGGCATCATCATGTTTCGGTTCAAATAAATAATTGGCCTGAGCAAGTTGATCTTCATAAAACGTGTAGGTTAGCGACGCGTCGATCCCTTCAATTTGACGTCGATACCCTACCCGCTGCTCGTAATTCTCCAATATCGGAGATTGGAGTTCCCAAGTCGGTTGCACCGGTTCATTGAGTTTTACCTCCTGGGCATTCATTCCCCAATCCGTACTTTGCCGTTCAAAGGTCTGCGGTTGAGCCGGAAGGACTGTTTTTTGAATCACGGAGGGCTGCGATTGATGATGTGTGGGGCCCGCCAACAAATGCCCATTCGAATCACGGTGACGGGTAAAAATCAAATATTCGGGTGCCTCATAGGCAAAACTTGTCGCTAACAGTGAGGTTCCGATCATGACAACTGCGCCCGTCAAGAAAAAATGTGTTTTCATAGCATTTCCCATTGTCCTCAAGGTTTTCAATCACAATGAATGATCAGAGAGCCCCCGTAAGGCTGAATCCACAGATGGATCTCTCGCTATTACTATTCGTTAGTCAATATAGAATAGTGTCGGTTGTTGAGGAGGGAACTTGAGGGTGAAAGCAGAAAACTCTTATCTGGGGCATAGCGAACATCCACCATGCCAACCCATGAGCACGCGCAGGAATGTTGAAAACCAGGACCACCGGCAGGGAAGAAAGCCAATGACAAAGAAGAGGAGAAAGCGGTCATACGAAGGGATGTATTTCATGGACTTTCCGTTCAAGATTCTTCAGGTACCGGGCCATCGTATGGTCTTTAACCTCAGCAATTCCGGATTTTCCAAAATCCTTAATCCGACCCACGACCCGGTTAAGCAAGCGATTCCAAAAGTGCAAATCGGTCTGAAGCTTTTCTGCTGAATCAAAAACTAATACCTGGCTCCCGTGCCGATACCTCATCGCACGGATGGGTGCGCGGGTCACCACATCATTATTCTTGACAAACCGGAAGGTTCGAGGCTCGGTGCCTCGAAAGGCCCAAAAAACCTATGTGTCTTTTCGATCGATTAAGGCAAATTAAGAAAATCCCTATCCCTCCTCTTCGGGCTTGATGGACTCAGGAGATTTGTAGGCCAGCAGCGAAGCTTTGGCAAGCAATAAGGCGTTTTGAGGAGGACCGTGGGTCAAATAGATCCTGTTCCATGCCACATCCTCCTTAGAAGGGTTAGGATATACTTCGAACACGCTTCCACAGGCATCTTCTACCAAAAGTATTTGACTATACTAGAGAGGAAAAAAGACATCTAGAACGAGAGAACCCACATGGGGCAAAGAGAGAAGGATGAAGAGACAACGAGGTTCGGTTGGAAGAGTGACAAATACCGCCGGACCTCGATTTTTAACACCAGGCGACATTGGCGGAGCAATCCCCACCACTTCCGCCAAATGGCTGTTCGAGAATTTCCGCCCAGTGCTCTCTCAAATTGGTAAACATCTGGAGATACCCGGTATAGGAATTGGGTTTTTGCATATATCCATTCACCCCCATCCCGGCTGTGCGACAGATATCCTTCGGAGCTTTTGACGTGGTCAATACCACAATGGGAATACACGCCAGAGATGGATCCTTCTTGATTTCAGTGAGAACTTCCCCTCCGGTCATGTGGGGCATATTTAAATCCAGGAGAATCACACTAGGGCGTGGGGCGCATTCTCGCGTGGGAAATTGGCCACGGCGATACAAGTAATCCAGCAATTCGGTGCCATCATATACACACCGCAATTCCTGTCCTACCGGGATTTCATCCCATGCCTCTTTCACAATTTCACAGTCATCGGGATTATCGTCAACAAGTAGAACCGTGTGGATAGGCAGAGTCATCATCAACATTCCTGGAATTGACTAAACTGGAGATCAACAGTTGAACTGGGCTATACCCATTGCCATCAGCAAAGAACCCCTGACTCCTATCGGCAATACTCTTTCAAAACTTTCCTGCAGGGCCCAACGGTCGCACGCTTATGGCTGTGCGAATCCCGTCGAAACACCGGCCGCCGTCAAAGAAGGGGCATTAAGATGAGAGGAAAACAACTGCCGAAAGGCAAGAGACTCCGGGATATGTTTGGGCCAATGCGGGAGATGTCGGACATGCAACCACTGCACCAGAGCATCCCAACCAGTCACGCGAATGACATCAGCATGGGGGATTGCACGATTCCAGGGTTGATCCATGACAAAAACTTGCCTGCCAAGGGCACGATACGCCTGAATATGGTGAGGATGATCGTCAATCGCTGCCGTAATCGATTCCGGAATATTGGTTTTCTCTTCAGTGTGATACAGCGCATCAAAGGGAAGCCCATGGCTCTCTAACCAACGAATGGTTTGAGGTCGTGAATACGGACGCCTGGCCGTCACTATGATAATGCGATAGCGGCGATGGATGACAGTCAAGGCCTGTTTTGCCCCTGGAAACAGCGGCAACCGTGGGATAGATTCCTCGTGAAACCGAGAGAAAATTTCCTCAAGGAGCTCAGGCGCTAATTGGCTGGCATCTAACCCACCGGCGCTGCCATACAGACCCACAGGCCATGACGTTCCGGTCAATTTCTGAAACAACCGCTGCACTTCCGGCTCAGCGCGGCCTAAGACATTATCAATATCAACCGCAAAACATGGTCGAATCATGGAAGATTACCCCATAGAAGTTTTTTGAATACGAAAACCTGCGAAGGGAAAGTCACAAAACAGAGGTTGTTTCCTCCCCTTTTTTTCTACCATAGAAATATTCGAACCAAACAAGCAAGCGGAGCACGAACCCCTTTCACCCAACACACGATTGGAACAACGCTCTCCTCATCCACCAGAAATTACAGGACCGGATGTTCAACAAGAGAGGTGTTAGTGGGATAGCCTGGCAGCAAGTGGCCGGTCGATGAGATGGCTTCGAAGGGGCCGATGGGTTAACGCGAGATATGCGTGTTTGATGGATCCCACCGGTGTCACTTCCATCAGAAACGGGGTTTCCCAATCATCATCCGCCACGTCCGGTTCCTCTGGAATGAGCACCCGTCGATACCGTTGTTCATGCGCGGCCAAAATCTTTAACGGGACTCCTCCCACAGTTCCCACATGTCCATCCGCCGTTACGGTACCCGTCAGAACCGTCTCCTCATCCACGGGCTCATTTTTAGCAAGGGCAACGACATTCAGGGCCGCCATGGCCGATAAACTTTCCCCGTACAGCGTGACTCCCGGATAGGGCAAAATAAACCTGACCGTCCAGGAATCAGGATTCAGACCGGCAGCTTCAACCACCAGAACTAAGGCGTCTTTGACCGATTGTTGGGCATACGGTGAAAACTTCCCTGGCCTGGTAAGAAATTGAAGATCCAAACCTTTGTGATCCCGTCGCTGGAGAAATTCCAATTGAATTTCCGCAACAATGCCAACCTGTTCAGACCGCGCATTCATCGTGGTCCCAAGAATGGGAATCACCGTTCGAATATGTTTGATCGGTGAATCCGCTTCTGAAGCGGCATGGCCGGAGGAAGGAAGCCCCCATGACAGGAACATCGAGAGGAGGACACCTCCGAGGAGGGACCAAGATGTCGAGAGCACATCCCGTTGAGTGCCACACCCAGCAGGTAAGGAATCTGAAAAAACCCTCTGAAATGATGCTCGACATCCACCCATCGCCATCCCCCGTGAAAGCTGTCTTCTCCTTTTCGGCCTGGCAAGGAGCACACTTAAGTTTCAGGAGGTCAGGCACCATATCTTGCTGTCTCTGATCGTCCCTGCGCCTTTTCAATCCACAGACTGCTCTTTCATTTGACAACCCAGACATCTCCCATAAAACATGACATCCGAGATAGGGCGAGTCCTTCAATCTCGTCACGTGTCCACTACTGACGGAGGAGGTTAAGAACGGCCGAAAGATCGCCGATGAGGACACCAGGCATTCCCCACAATAAAGAAATGAAATTTCCATCCTAGAACGCCTCATCGGTAAACATATGGCCATTAAACGCATTCCAACAACATCGGCTCAAGTGGGAATGTACCTCTGTGGAATCGACCGCTCATGGCTAAATACTCCCTTCCTCGTGCACCGGTTTCTCATTAAATCTTCCAGCGATATTGCCAAATTACAACAGGCAGGCATTCAAGAAATCACCATTGATACTGATCGTGGGCGTGACGTGGCAACTGATTCCGCACCGCCACACACTCAAGATGATGATGTCTCATCCACACCGGATCCACCGATACCTGATTCCTCCCTCCCACCCGAAGTCGCACGTCTTCAGCAGCTTTCACCCTCTGTCCAGGGAAAATCACTATCCGGTGAACTCACCACGATGAAGCTGGTGCGGAAGTATATGCTTGATGGCGTACAGGATATCCTCCACACACTGCAGAAAACCGGAGGGCTCGCCATGGAACAGGTTCATCAGATCACTGAATCCGTCATGGCGGAAACCCTCGGACATGAAGAAGCCTGCATCGCCATGATTCGGACCAGAGACTTTTCTCCGGCCTTGTACGATCACGCACTCGCGGTCAGTACATTAGCCGTTTTACTGGGACGAGCTGTGGGGTTGGACAACACTGCGTTACAACACCTGGCAAGCGCGGGCCTCCTCCATGACGCGGGGCTCTTGAACATTCCACAAGTCCTTCACCGGCCGCTCAACCAGTTATCTGATTCAGAATTAGGCCTGTACCATAAACATCCCCGACGGGGCGTTGAGATGCTGTCCCAACAGTCTAGTCTCGCTGACGAGGTCGATACGTTAATCCGCGAACATCATATTGCACTGGATGGCTCAGGATATCCTGCGAATATTGATCCAGCAAAAATTCAAACACCCACCCGAATCCTTCGTATTGTCGACGAGTATGATGAATTATTAACCGGTCACCACACTGGGAATCCTCTCCCGGTCAGAATCGCGCTCCAAACGTTGTATCAACAAGGCAAGAAAGGGCTATTAGATGGCGAGTTAGTGGCGACCTTCATTAATCTTATTGGAATCTATCCCACCTATGCCCTGGTGGAATTGAGCACCGGGGAACGGGGAATCGTCACAGCGAACTCCAGAGATAATCTGCTTCATCCCACGATCCTCCTTATCCAGGACGCAATTCATCAACCCTTGTCTGAACCGATCCCGTTCAATTTCTCTGTACTCTCCTCTCATGAACCACGGCCAGAAATTGTGCGGGTCCTTGCTCCCGAACAAGTCGGCATTGACCTTGATTCTGCTCTGGAAAATTGGATGACGTTGTAGCCATCCTTCCTGTCGGTCAGATAGCGAATACTCCCTCAGTCCACCAGGGAAGAACGCGTTCTCGCACGCCCCAACCGCAATACACGCCAATTTCAAGAAAGAAGCACCACTGAGCCACCCCGCAAGTTTCAAAAAGGAATAGACGATACAGGCCCAAGCATTACCCAACGATGTCGCACCGCATCAGCGGCGGAACGGAGGGCTCAAAAATGGAACAGATCCGCCAGCAACCGACCACAAGATCATGGCGTCTCCTAGGCCTCACAGGCATGGTCCTTTCGGTCGCTTTGCTCCTGAATGAAGGACAAGCCCGAACGCTGCCCATTCCATCCCCCGTTCAGTCCATCAAAGTCCAAAGCAACCACCATACCGAAATGGCATCCACAGTCCGTCCTTTAGAAAATAATCGTGGTTCCCAATCGACGAAACTCGCCCAACACCCTGAGGTGGGGACCCAGGAAATGAATAACCAAGAAAAACCGCATAAGAAAAAACTCGGATTAGCGATTCTATTTTTAGGAATGTTAGCAGAAAAAAGCTAATCCGCTTGTTGACAAGGGCAGAACACGATTCCAAGACTGGGGCATGGCACATACCCCCAGGAACAAAATATTGAGAGAATGGAGATCTACGTTGGCAAAGAGTGAGGAAAGGAATCAGCGGTCATAAAAGTCGGCGATAAATCTTCTAACGCGAGCAACAAGGCGTGTGTCCCGGAACGACCGTGGCCATTGGATTGAATCGCGACATAGAGCTTACGAACAAGGGTGAGCCCCGGTAAGAGTAAGCCCATTCGATTGGCTTCTTCCAATGCCATACTCATATCCTTAATGAAATGCTCCACAAAAAAACCGGCTCCAAAATCCCGTTTCAGGATCCGAGGCGCCAGATGATCGAGCGTCCAACAACCAGCGGCCCCGCTCCGAATGGAGCGCAACAAGGTTTCTCCATCCAACCCGGCTTTGTGGGCATACAGTAACGCTTCACACACGCCGATCATCGTGCCGGCAATCGTGATCTGATTACACAATTTCGCATGCTGCCCGCATCCTGCCTGACCTTGATACACGAGGGTTTTTCCAAACACGGACAAAATCGGCCTGACCGCTTCAAACGCCCTAGAATCGCCACCGACCATAATGGACAACGTGCCATTTCCGGCGCCAACGTCCCCGCCCGAAACTGGCGCATCAAGAGCCACCGCGGATTTTGAACTGGCAAGGCTGGCAAGCTCACAGGCCAACGTCGGCTCGGAAGTGGTGAAGTCCACAAAGATCTGACCCGGGCGAGCCTGTGCCAACAAGCCATCTGGTTGGAGATAAATCCTACGAACGTCCTGAGGAAAGCCCACCATCGTACAGACCACATCGGCCTCCGCTGCCAAGGCTGCAGGAGACTCTGTCCACCGAGCGCCTTGCTCCAATAACATCTGAGCTTTAGAAGGAGTGCGAGTATACACGGTCAAGGCATACCCCGCACGAAGGAGATGGGCGCACATGTGCGCGCCCATCACTCCGGTGCCAATCCATCCAATTCGCACAGGCGAGGGAAGAATAAAAAGATCGGACGCAGGGAAAGACGTATTCATGAAAGCTCTTGAAGATCTACAAATGATCGGAGGCGGGCTGTTGTTGCGTCAAGCAATGAATGGTCCCAAACCCCCAGACCAAATCCACCGCATGAATACCGACCACGGATCGATCGGGGAACAGTTCAGAAAAAATCCCTAACGCCACCCGATCCTGAGGATCATTAAAAGTGGGCACTAACACGACAGCATTGCCGATATAAAAATTGGCATAACTGGCGGGCAAGCGTCGTCCTTCAAAGTAAAGCGGCTCAGGCATGGGCAAGGCCACCACTATTAACTTTCTCCCGTCTTCCACCCGCATGCCATCCAGCCGCTCCTTATTCTCAGCCAAGGGACGATAGTTCTCATCGGCCGGATTGGATTCCTGACACAGTACCACCGTATAGGGATCCACAAACCGGCACACATCATCCACATGCCCATGCGTGTCGTCGCCCGCTATGCCCTTTCCTAGCCAGAGAACCTGTGAAATCCCTAGGTGGGCACGAAAGACGTCTTCATAATCCTGTCGGGAAAATCTAGGATTTCGCACCTGCACCTGCTCATCCAACAAACATTCTTCCGTCGTCAACAAGGTCCCTTGGCCGTTCACATCGATGGCACCGCCCTCAAGGACGACACCCTGTCGATTGCGTTCAACCGGGACAACTGAAATCTTGAGTTTTTGACCTAACTTAACCGGAATACGATCATCCAACTGCCAATCCCCATATTTGGCCCATGCCGTAAAACGAAACCGGGCAATCGCCACCTGTTCGTCAGGCTGATCCCGTTTCACAAATATGGGGCCGAAATCCCGCGCCCATCCCCGGTTGGTCGGAATACGAAAAAATTGGACACGAGTCATATCGACCCCAACTTTGTCCAACACCCGCCGGGATTTTAATTCATGGTCTTTGTCATTCACAAAAATCCGAACATACTCTCCCGAAGAGAGCTTCCGAACCATTTCCCCATACACCCAGGAGATCGCTCCCATTTTCCCCGGCCAATCTTTCGTATTATGGGGCCATCCCATCCAGGTCGCCTCATGTTGCTCCCACTCCGCTGGCATCCTCAATCCTATTTCAGATCCCCTCTCCCTATGAGGGGTTTTCTCTGGAAAAGAGAAACTAACGGACTGAGAATTCTCTGTTTCCCTCTCCCTATGAGGGAGAGGGCTAGGGTGAGGGTGAAAATCATCAGAACTTTCTAAAACTCTCACAATCTCCTCCACCACATCATCAGTCTTCGTCAGAACATCATCATTCAAAAATCGCAATACACGAAACCCTAAAGCCGTTAAATAATTCTTGGACTCCTCATCAGCTGGTTCTTGTTCTCGTTGTTCTCCACCATCCAGCTCAATGATCAGCATCCCTTCCAAACAACAAAAATCAACAATAGTCCGACCGATTGGATGTTGCCGCCGGAATTTCCATCCCTTGATCTGACCATCTCGAATTTCTTCCCAGAGCCGCTGTTCAGCATCGCTTTGATTCCCACGTAAATGAGCCGCAAAGGATCGCCATCTCGGTGAAAATCGCTTCAACTCTTCCCCTCACTCTTCCTTCAGTTCCTCTTCGGAACTAAATCACAACGGGGCAACGGAATCATCTAGCCTTATGAATAAACGAAGCACAACTATAAATGTCTAGATTTTGATGTAAAAATTCATGTTGTATCGGAAAATTTGTGGACAAACAATGAGTTCCCTCTCCCCACGATGGGCCTTATTTTTTCAAGTGAAAGCGCGAGGAAAAGGAAGGACAGATCAGATCTTTCCGAGGACAAGTCATATAGGCCCTGTGCTATTCATCTAGGAATCTCTTCGTGATCCCTCCATACGCATCAATGCGGCGATCGCGAAGGAAAGGCCAGTTACGTCTGACTTCTTCAATGCGATTCAGATCGATATCCACCACCAGCGTTTCTTCTTTCTCAACTGACGCTTGGGCCAGCACCACACCAAACGGATCGCACACAAAAGAACTTCCCCAAAATTCCAGCCCATCCCCGCCAGCAGGAGCCTCATGACCGACTCGATTCACCGCCACC
Source organism: Nitrospirota bacterium (assembly GCA_029864405.1). GTDB lineage: Bacteria > Nitrospirota > Nitrospiria > Nitrospirales > UBA8639 > Nitrospira_E. The sequence goes on along the minus strand of JAOTTP010000005.1, from coordinate 62,947 downwards.
ACAAATACCCCATTGGCGATGGCATGACTGCGTTGAATTGTCATCCAGGCATCGCGTTGGGCCTGGCCCTCTTCTGATTTTTCTTTGGGGTGCCAGCCAATCGCCGTGGGATACAACAAAATCTCAGCCCCTTGCAAGGCCGTCATCCTGGCAGCTTCGGGGTACCATTGATCCCAACAAATCAACGGCCCAACGGTTGCATGCGTGGTCTTGATCGCCTGAAATCCCCGATCCCCTGGAGTGAAATAAAACTTTTCGTAATAGGCCGGATCATCCGGAATGTGCATCTTCCGATACAGGCCGACTATCTCTCCCCGTTCGTCCAACACGGCAATGGAATTGTGGTAAACCCCTGCCGTCCGCCGCTCGAACACCGACACCAAAATCGTCACACGATGAGCTTTGGCAACCTGGCTGAAGGCTTCGGTTGAAAGCCCAGGCACGGATTCGGCCAAATCAAACAGAGCCGCATCTTCCTGCTGACAAAAGTATTGGGAGCGAAACAACTCAGGCAGGCAGATAACCTGTGCCCCGTTTCGCGCCGCTTCCTCAACCTTGCCTACTGCTCGTTTCAGATTCTCAACAGGATTGGCGGAGCAAGCCATTTGAATCAATCCGATTTTCATTATAGTACTCCGATTGTCTTTCTCACCATCGCCCCAACCCTCTTCCTAGATGGAGAGAAGGAGGGAGGGAGGGATGGAGGGAGGAAGAGAATCAAGAAGAACTGAAGCGTAGTGGATTTTTAAACTCAGGACAAGACCAGAGTCACTGGAAAATTTGAGAATGTATCATGCCACCAGGGAGCCAGCACGATGCGATGTGATCACCACACCATCAATTTGTCATTCTGAGCGAATAGCGAAGAATCTGTGCCCAGATTGAAAATAGACGGCTTGACCAGATCTTCGATGCTCTCAGGATGACCGAGTCAATCAACTCCTTCAAGACGAAGGAAATGCACCCGGCCGGACGATTCTCCAATCACAATCGTTTTGCCATCAAGAGAAACTGCACAGCAGTTGATTGCACTCTCTCCAGTAAAGGTGGCGACTTCCTCATAACTGGCCAGGTCCCATACTTTGCACATCTGATCCTCCGACGCCGAAATCGCCCGTGTGCCATCCGCCGTTACCGCGACCGCTCTCACTGAACCCCTATGCCCCCGTAAGGTGTGCAGCTCCCGCCCCGTGCGCATGTCCCACACTTTGCACGTCCGATAATCCGAGGCCGAAATTGCCCGTGTGCCATCCGCCGTCACCGCCACCGCCCTGACCGAGTCATGATGCCCACGTAAGGTGTGCAACTCCTGCCCGGTACACAGGTCCCACACTTTGCATGTCTTATCTTCCAACGCCGAAATCCCCCGCTTCCCATCCGTCGTTACCGCGACCGCCCCCACCCAGCCCCTATGCCCCCATAAAGTGTGCAGCTCCTGCCCCGTGCGCAAGTCCCACACGATGCACGTCCGATCACCCGACGCCGAAACCGCCCGTGTGCCATCCGCCGTTACCGGGACCGCTCTCACTGAACCCCTATGCCCCCGTAAGGTGTGCAGGCCCTGCCCTGTGCGTAGGTCCCACACGATGCACGTCTCATCATCCGAGACCGAAATGGCTCGTGCCCCATCCGCCGTTACCGCCACCGCCCTGACCGAGGCACGATGCCCCCATAAGGGGTGCAGTTCCTGTCTCGTGCACAGGTCCCACACCTTGCACGTCTGATCACCAGAGGCCGAAATCGCTCGCATCCCATCCGCCGTCACAATGAGCGCCCACACCCAGGCACTGTGCCCAGTGAGGGTATGCAGGCCCTGCCCTGTGCGCAGGTCCCACACGATGCACGTCTGATCGGACGAGGCAGAAATCGCCCGCCTCCCATCCGCCGTCACCGCCACCGCGTTCACAACGCCACTATGCCCGCTGAGAGTCCGAATGAGTGGACCGCCGGGACCAATCAGGTGAACTTGCAGCGGTCGAAGCCATGGACTTTTTTCCCATTGTTTTCCCTGTTCGACCAGGTTTTGAATTCCAGGAGAAAGATCGGCTTGTAAACGACCCAACAATTGCCCTACCAGTTGCTTCGGATCTTTTCCCACAATATGCGCTGAAAGTCGGATAGCACCATGGACCAAGGTGAAGATTTTTTCGTTCTGTAACCAGTCAAAGTCGGAGAGCAGAGCCGGCACATCCATCACTTCCAACTTCGCATAGAGCCAGTCCACATTCAGGAGGAGGGTTTTTAGCTCCTCCCACCGTTCAGCCTTGACCAGATGATAGGCCAAGTGACGACAGAGATAAGGATCATGGGCGGCTTTGGCTGGTTCATCCTTCAGGTCATAGGCATCCAGAAATTGTCCATGGAGTGCCGGTAATTGCGAGGAAACTTGTTGCTCCAGATAAGTCCGCACCACGTCATGCAGTTGGATGTGTTGAGTCGTGGGATCGTATTTTAATAGAAGCGACAATTGGTTCAACCGCGTGCAGAGTTCCTCTGTATCGAAGTCGTCCAGACCACCGGTCGTGCCCCAGAGCTTTGTTACCGCGGTGAGTGGGATTTCGACGTCTTCGGGGAAGATGGCGAGTTCCTGATAGCGGGAGAGTTCGTCTTTTTTTAGATGTTCGAAGCTGGCTCCGAGTGTGGCAGCTACAGCTTGGTTGCGTTCGACTGGATTTCTGGAATCAAAAGCGGTGAGGCCACGCTTGTCCAAGGCTTTTTGCACATAAGTGAGTGCCGCTGAAAGGGACTGCCCCATGGTGTTTACCCGCTCCCTCAAAACGCCATTAGCCAATTTCAACAGAAAAGGCCACTCCCCTAATCGTGCAGCTAAAGATTGAAGCGCCGCAGTTTCTCCTTCCCGCAAGGCACTGGCCGGCAGATCGAAGGCCAAGAGGGCTAAGGCTTCCTGCCGTTGCATGGCATCCACCGGCACCCGGAATCTGGCGATGGCAGGAAGCGTGGTGCTGTCTCTGGTGGTGATGATCCGCGCGCAGCGCTTGCCTCCACGCAGGAACGGACGCAGATGAACGGCATTCCAGACATCGTCGATCACCATCAGGCAATCTTTGTCTCCCAGGACTTCCGCCAGCCTGGCCGACGCATCTTCTTCGTCTACAAAGTTGGGACGTTCCTCGGTTAAGGCTGCATAGAGTTTCGTCAGTCCGGCTATGGTATTTGGTTGTTCCCCAAGGGTGACCCACAGAATGCCATCGTGAAAGGCCTCTTGTATCCGGTCATCATGGCAGAGAGCCTTGGCCAGTGTGGTTTTGCCATATCCACCGGCCCCTTTCAGGGCCGCGGTGATGGCGATGGGTTCTTCCTGTTCAGGGTCCAGCAAACTTCCGGCCAATTCCTGAAATTCTTTGTGCCGGGGCACAAACCCAATGGGCAGGTCATCGGCCATGAACGGCACCCGCGTGCCCTGATGGGGGCTTTCCAACGTGCGAATGAAACGTGTCCATTCCTCGGGAACCTCGGTATGGACCCAATGCACATCCCGCATCCAGCGAGGAAGTTGAGACAGATCCAGGTCGGGTTGACCGAAGACCGGAATGACGCCGACCCCTTCCTGGCGGGCCTGCCGCCATTCTTTTCTGACCACCGGTGAGGCCAATGCGGCTTCAGTCATGACCAGCACCATATATTCCACCTGCTTGAGAGCTTCCAGGATTTGATCCCACCAGGCTTTGCCCCCTTCCATTTGGGTGCGGTCCTGCCAGAGGGAGAAGGGGTGAGCGGTGAGTTTTTGGCGGAGATCACGTGCGAAGGCCTCCCCATCTTTCCGAGCGTAAGACAGGAAAATCCGTGGCTGATTTGCAGAAAGAGCGGGATTGATTTCTCTTGGCATCTCAAGTGAACCCGGTTTGATTATCTAACCCTACGGCCCTCTCACATTGGTCTATTGGCTCTTCACACAGAGCCTTAGCATCCAAGAATTCTGCGTTCGCTTATGATGGACAGTGGCTCGAAAAAAGTAAAGCCTGTGCGGAAGGAATGGAACGGGAGAATTATAATATTGTAAGGAATTCCATAAGGCATTCTTTTCTTTAAAATGATGAAGGAAAAGGCTGGCTGCAACTTTTAATTCCCTGCTGCCCCTACCCTTCCCATGGTCCGACGCCTGCCGCCCGTCCCGTGATCGGACGCTCTTTTTCCTGGCGGGCCTGTGTGAGCCCCGCGAGTTGGTCCGCCTTCCTGGGCTTTGAGTCCGAGCAATCTCATGAGGACGGGTGGGGCGTCACTGGTTTTGGTCACTTTTGCCGAAACAAAAGTGGCTCGGCTGCCGCGCCGACACCCGGCATCTCTCATTCATTCACATAAATGCCAGTGAGCAGAAAAATAAAGCCGGGGGAGGAAGGAAAAAACTTGAGAACTGGCCGTACAGAAGGTAAAAGACCTTCCATCCAGGATACGATGAGACACGGTGTCATTCCCGACATCTTTCATCGGGAATCTCTCCTGATACATTTCAGATGAACCCCCGCCACCTACTGCGGGGATGATCAAATACCTGCCACGGCCTTTACTGTGACGTCCTCCTACATAAAGAACCTATTCGTTACAGGAGGCCATGGCACACCCGCGGTCACGGGCGACAAACATCCCGGCCACTTTCCGATCTTGCTCCTTGAATGCCTTGTGCCACCAGCAGGCCGCATTCCAGAGATGCTCAGGGGCACTATTCCGCTCCGAGGTACCCGGCGTCACGCCCAAACCCAATCCTTCAAAGATGAATTCAATATAGGAGGACGCGGCGATCGGCGTGCCTTCCCGCAACGGATTGCGCTTGGCCCCTTGGGACCAGAGATAGCTTTGCCAGACTCCCAACATCTCCCAAAAATTGTAACGAATGCGATCCTGATTCCAGTTCACCGCCCGTTTCTTAAGTTTCTTGGCATCCTCGTCCGACATGCTCACCGCCATCAATCCAACATTGGCATCAATATCTTTATTCTCATACAAGCCTAATGTGCCTTCGTTAATGCCATTGCATTCCGGCCTGGGGAAGATCCCATTCCGTGGATGGAGCGGCACTTCAAGAATGGGCAAAGACCGCAATGAGGTACGAGAGGTCACCGGTTCCGCCACCACAAAGACATGCGACCAGAAACTCGGGCGTAGATCCCAACGCAACATAGATTGGGCCGTTCGTAAGGTATGTCCGGGAACATCCCGGCTGCCGATCAGCCCCACGGTCATCATTCCACGATTCCCAATGCCCTGTTTCTGCAAGGAGGCGAAGGCCTCATCAAAGAACTGCAAGTTGGTGCGTTTCCCATATTTGCTGGTCCAGTCTTTGATCAACGGATTTTTGATGGAGGTCTGTGAATGACGCATACTCAATTCCTTTCTAGACGAGGCTCAGAAAATACTCTACGACATGGCCTGGGCACCCATGGCAGTTTTTTTCAAAATCTGCCATTACCGGAGCAGCAACTCCTTGTTCCACAGTCGCGTTAAGGGACCTCCAAGACCTTGAGCTGGAGCAGTTTCATCCCAATCAATTTCAATCACTTTGGCTGGCAGGCTCCATAATTCCAACTCGAATCGTACCCGTGGCGATCCTCCGACCTGGTTTCCGGGAACCATGCGCACGAGGCCCACATTATTCTGAATGGTCATGATGTCGATGTTCGCATAAGGATCAATCCGCCACACCGATTCTTTTCCTTCAGCATTTGGAAGAACCCGGATCTTTTCTGGTGGAGCTTCGGGCTTGGTATTGCCTGGATTGATCATGGCCGCTGGAGAGGCAATGAACTCCGGCACCCCATAGGGCGCATCGGAAAATGGCCCATGGGCTTCCGCATAACGTCCCGTATGAATATCTCCAGACAGAATCAAGATATCATGTGGCCGATGTTGGGAATTCTGCCCGGCTAAAGACCGCTCGATCACCCGCCAGAGACGGGCATAATCCTGTGTGAAATTCGATAAGGAATGGTCACGGAAATCCCCGTCTTTTTGAAAGAGCGGTTGGCCCAACGCCAATACTCCGGGTCCCTTTAATTCCTGTTGCCAGGCTTCCAGCGCAACCCATTGTTCCTCTGACATGAAATGACTCGTGCCTTTGTCGTTGCACGCTTCGCGCTCTGAACGGGTGTCGGCAATAAAAAACGAGACCGGATCGATCTCAAATGTGTACCAGCGAGCCTCATCGGGATTCAGACATCGTTGATACTGGTAATAGAGTTCCTCCGCCCCTCTTCCGTATGTTTTGCGATTCTTCGGATCCCAGGTTTGAGGCAGTTGGATTTGCTTTTCAGGGTAATCGTTCCAGTATTCATGGTCGTCACAGGTAAAAAAATTCGGACAGATTTGCAAGGCTTCCCGATAGGCCTCATCTCCCCAATATTGGGCGTATCGCTTGGCATAGAGTTCGATGCCCCCATCGCCCAAATCCCACGCGTTCGGCCAATCTCCATACACCTGATCACCCAGTAATAATTTAAAGTGCGGATGAGCCAACTGCCCTAACTCCTGAAGGCCGGACCGGTAATATCCCTCACGATCATTGTTATGCCAAAAGCATGAGGCAAACAGAAAGGTCACCGGTTGAGCGGTGAGGTGGTACGGCATCGTCCACCATTGAAAAGCCTGGCTCTGTTGACTCGTTGACAGGGTGACCGAATAGAGAGCGCCTTCTGGCGGACCTGGAGTGTTGAGCGTGAGGACCATCACGCCCATTCGCCGCGGCAATCCTGGAAGTTGGGGGAGGAGTGTCCATTTACTCTTGGACGGGACCGTCGCATTCTTGTGCCGCACCTCGACTTGTGGCGGAGAAAAGCTGCCCTCCCCTTTCTGCGAACACCAAATCCGCCAGCCTTGCCCCTCCATCAAGGGCGCACCTGGCACAATCCACATATTCATCATCTTGCCCTTATCAGCATACGCTGATTACGTTGCTGGCCATTTCCCCGCAACAGGAAGATCGGCTTGTGTGGTTTCTTGGAGAGCGTCTGGAGTACCGGGAGCCTCACCCTCCGATTCAGAGTGGCTCGCGGTACCGAGAGCCTGACCCTGAGAACCATCCTCTCCGGTCTCCTCTTGAATGCCTTCCGGCTGACCCCGGAGTAAATCCCGCAATGTCATGCCTTTTAAGGCGGCTTCCACCGCCGCATCCCGGCGCATAAGCACCTGACTAATAATATCGGTGCCCACCGTAAAGGCTTGGGGTCCGCCATGGGGTTGATGCTGCACCACTCGTAACACCTCGACAACCTGAATATTTTCTGGTGCCTGCGCCAACACCAATCCTTTGGGGTTATCGCCTTTCACGACCATCTGCCCTTTCACCAGATCATCGATGAGCGACTCCACCAAGGTGAGAGGCACGCCTTGCGCGCGGGCTAACTGCTCTGCCTTGAGAGGCGGCTTACCCGTTAAAAACCGGCGAGTAATATGCGTGAGCAATGACAGAGTGAGGTATTCTCGAAAGAGTGGGGTCTGGTGCTTTCGACCCAAATGTAGCAGGTACGCGGATGGGTGTTGGTGATAATAGGCGACCTGGGCTCCCGCCAACACAATGAGCCATCCGACATAGAGCCAAATGAGAAAGAGGATAAGCACGGCAAACCCTGAGTAAATGGCGCTATACCGTCCTGTCCCTACGACAAATGATGCAAAGGCCAATCCAGCCACCTGCCAGAGCAGTCCTGCGGTCACCCCTCCGACGAGTGCTGAGTTAAATTTAACGTTGGTATAGGGCAGAAACTTGTAAATAAACGTAAACATCATGCACATAAAAAAGAAGGGCAGCAGATTGGTGAGCACGACCATCAGAAGGCCAAACGGCTGGACTTCCAGAATTTTTTGGACAAGCCAATGACTTTGCGCCGAGGCGGTAAGTCCGAAGGCCGTAAAGACGATTACGGGGCCCACTAATACCACACTCAAATAATCGGTCACCTTTCTCGCCAACGGGCGACCTGCTTCCACCCGCCAAATTGAGTTCAGCGCCTCTTCAATTTTTTCAATCAGCGAATAGGTCGTATAGAACAGTCCCGCAACGCCCACCGCCCCCAAGACCCCAACTTTCATGTTGTCGACAAACTGAATGATATTCGTGGTAATCTCAATTCCCTTGGGCCCGAGCGGATCCAACGCTTGCAACAGAATCGGTTGGATCTTTTGATGAATGCCGAAGGCTTTGAGGACAGAAAAGGTTACCGCTAAAAACGGAACCAGGGAGAGGAGCGTGGTGTAGACCAAACTGGTGGCTCGAATACTCAGGACACTTTCCTGAAATTCGGCGACCGCCACCAATACCAGACGCAAGGCTTTGACGCCGAACTGCCGGAGGCCGGTCAGCGCATTGATATCCTCCTTCCACACATCATGCTGGCAATATCGCAATACTTGGTCAATCATCTTCATCTCCGTCACGGGTCTTCTACGCGGGTACCCTACAAAGAGTGGCAGAAAATGTCCAGAATGTTTCCGGATTTTCCCATGATGGCTCCCAACATCTGACACGAGTGATCCAACGCTCATCTGGGTTCCCCAGTCATTCGTGCAAACCCTTCCTCCAATATTCATGAACCACCACGCAAACCGAACATTGTTTGTATGGTGGCTGTTTGCAGGCCTCATCTGCCTGCTCACCGGGTGTCCAACATCGTCCGAATGGGATCGGCAATGGGAGCTGATCCATGGGGCACTCTCCCGCGGACAACTTCAAGAAGCCAAAGACCTGTTGCATCGTCTGTTACCGTCGGTTCGCGAACAGGGGCCGACCGATGAACGCTATGCCCTGGTGATTTTTCAGCTGGGAGAAGTCGCCCGCCTGGAAGGACAAGAGAGTCAGGCCGAAGCCTATTATTGGGAAGCCTTGCCACTGTTGGCTCAGTCCATGGGACCCGAACATCTCCGAATGGCCGATCCTTTAGCCGCACTCGCCTCGTTGTATGATCAGAGAGGCCAAATGGAGATGGCCCGCCCACTTCTCAAACGAGCGTTGGCCATTCGTGAAAAATCCTGGGGACTTTCCGACCCGCAATTACTTCCCACACTGCAAAACTACCATGCCCTCCTGCTGGCTGGAGATCATCAGGAAGAAGCGATCGAGATTGCCGGCCGCATCGAACGGATTCTCAAACGCTCATCCTAATCATTGCCATGCTTTCCTCGGGAATGGCCGGTCGTTTCGGTCTTGCGTCTACCATTCCAGTCAAGCCATGGGCTGGGTGGTTCGACTCACCTCTCTTGCCCTTTTACGGGAATAACGTTACCATGAGCGCCATTCCATCCAGCTTCCCAGTTGTTGGGGACACATCTGTACATCTCACGTCTCATCTGGTGCGTTTTTCATCCCCTTTTGCCCGACCTTGCACCATGAATAAACGTATCTCTATTCAGGACCTGCGGCCAGGCATGTATATCACCGGCATGGACCGATCGTGGTTTAAAACCCCGTTTCTCCGTCACAAATGGACGATCAAACGAGAGGATGAAATTGCCTTGTTGCGCAGTTACGGGATTCAGGAAGTCCAGATCGACACGGAAAAAGGATGCGATCTCGCCGAGACGAGTGGCGTTCGGCACCCCTCAGATGACCAGGACCTCTCTCCCACAGCTCCGTTAACATCCCCCAGGGTTGGCCCAGGGCCCAATCTGGAAGATATTGAAGCAGCTCGTCTCCTTCGCGCGGAGGCCATCTCCACAATGGAGGTATTTTTCCGTCAGATGGAAGCGTCGTCCCCCCAACACCTCGAAGAAGTCCGAAGTGTGGTCAGCACCCTCCTTGATGGGATTTTAGACCATCAGGCCGCCATGGTGTCGCTGATTCAAATGCGTCGTTTCGATCCCAACCTGGCCTCTCACGGGGTGGATACGGGGATGTTAGCCATGGCAATCGGACAAGAACACGGCTGCGATCCGACACAATTAAAACTCGTTGGGCTTGCAGCACTTCTCCACGACATCGGACAACTTCGTCTCCCGTTGAATATGATCCGTAAGGTGGGACGTTTCACACCTCAAGAACAGAAATTAATGCAGGCGCATTGTGAAATGGGCGTGGCCATCCTTAATCACTACCCCGATATCCCTGACGAGTCGAAACGAATGGTCCTGGAACATCATGAACGGCTTGACGGATCCGGTTACCCCAAGGGGTTACGAACCCATCAGATTTCTGAATTAACCCAAATACTCAGCATTGCCGACACCTATGATGCACAAATTAGTGGACGATGCAGCTTTCCACCAGTGCCCCCCGCTCGGGCCTTATCCGAACTGTATCGTGCTGCTGTCGCAGGGCAATACCATCCGTATCTCGTGCAACGATTGATCCAACTCTTAGGAGTGTATCCGATTGGTTCCCTGGTTCGCCTGAATACCGGCGAACAGGCCGTCGTGGTGTGGGTCCATAGCCATAGTCGAATGACTCCTACCATTAAATTACTTAAAGACTCCTTAGGCCAACCCTATCCAGAGCAGGAAATCATTGATCTGGCGGCACAAAGCGCAACAACACCTCTTCGATCGATTGAAAAGGCCTTAGATCCTCATCAGGAAAAATGGGATATTTCGAAAATTCTTGAAGCCTTATGGTAAGAACCGGTATCGTTCACCACACGATGTCGTCAGCATGGCAGGAAGGAATCGCTGAGTGGATAGGCAACAGTCTTTTCAAGAACTCAACCAAATGGATGTCCCTGGCTTAGAGAAGGCATTGCGCTCATCCCAAGCCTTTGTTCATACCTTGATGGACTCGATTCACATTGGCATCTGCCACGTGAATACACAAGGCCAGATTCTTTCTTTGAACCTGGAAGGCGCCAGGATTCTTCATCGAACCGAAACCTCATGCCTCGGCCAATCATTTCATGCGCACGCAGAGTGTCTCCACGTTGATCTTCTCACACAAGAAGAACACTGCCCGATCACAAGAGCGATCACGACCGGGCAATCGATATGGACGCCTCAGCTACTGATTCGTCGGCCAAGCGGAGAAACACGATGGGTGGAATTCCAATGCACACAACTGACGGACCCCCGCCACTCCGGTGCGCTGGTGATTTTTCGTGATCTCAGCCAGCAACTCCAGCAACACGAAGCGCATCAACATTTAGCGTCGATGCCTGAAGAAAGTCCGAATCCCATTGTGGAAGTGGATGCTCAAGGACACTTGGCCTATGCCAACCCTGCCATGATCCGCCTTTTGGACACCTATGGATTCCGGGAAGACGGCGTGCCAATGGTGCTCCCGGCCACACTGACACAGCTCGCCATGGGATGCCTCAAAACGATCGCCCCCATCAGAGGTCTCACGGTCGTTGTCGAGCACCGCCACTTCGATTGGACCTTCTCTCCTATACAAGAAAAAGGTCTCGTGCGAGGGTACGGCCTGGATATCACACACCATGTGCGGGTCAGGCAGACGCTGACCGAACTCCAATCTCAGTATTTCTCTCTTGTGGACTCCGCTCATGAAGGGATAATTTCTGCCGACTTACACGGGACCATTGTCTCTTGGAATCCCGCAGCTGAGGCAATTTTCGGTTATCAGCCGGACGAGGTTCTCGGACACTCGATTGTGACCTTACTGGAAGAAGGATATCGGGACATGTACCGGAAAGGGCTAGAAGATATCAGTTATGGTCGATCTTCGACCTTTCCTATTCAGCAGCCATTGGAACTCACCGGTCTCCGGAAAAGCGGTGAACTGTTTTCGTTGGAAATTTCTTCCACCAGCTGGAAAATCGGCTTGGATACCCATTACGGCTTTATCCTTCGAGATATTTCCGACCGGAAACGCCTCGAGCATGCCCTCATTGCTGAAAAGGATTACTTGGTCACCACTCTCCAATCGGTCGCGGAAGGCATCGTCACGACTGATCAAGAAGGACATATTTCTTTCTTAAATCCCCTGGCGGAACAGATCACCGAATGGACAACCCATGAGGCCTTGCACCGTCCATTCCAAGAAATATTCCGCCTGACCAGTGATAGACCAAAGAACGAAAATGAGCCTTCTTTGCAGTTTTCCTCCAGAGCGTTTGTCCTCTCTGAACTCGATACGCCTCATCAATTGCTGACCAAACACGGCCTTCAACGGACAATTACCCTGAGAGAAGGACCGATCCGCGATCATAGCGGTCATCTGGTGGGCACCGTGATTGTCTTCCGAGATATCACCGACCAAACCCGTCACCAAGAAGAACAACAACGAATTAGCAAACTCAATTCGTTGGGGGTCTTGGCGGGAGGGCTTGCCCACGACTTCAACAATATACTCACGACTATATTGGGCAACGTGTTCGTGGCGAAATTACGAATGGTTTCGAACGACCCTCTGACTCAAAACCTGGAGCAAGCCGAACAGGCTTGCCTGCGCGCCAAAGAATTGACCCAACAACTCCTGACCTTTGCCAAAGGCGGAGCACCCATAAAGACTTCCATCGCGTTAGGAGATCTTCTTCGAAAAAGTACGATCTTTGCCCTGTCCGGGTCATCGATCAGTTGTCATTTCGACATCCCCGATGACCTCTGGCCCCTGGATGCTGACCCCGGTCAACTCCGGCAGGTCATTCAAAACATCACCATCAATGCCAGACAGGCCATGCCTCATGGTGGCCACTTATCCGTCAAAGTGGAAAACGTGGGACTGAAAAATCCTTCGGCCCTTCCTTCACCGTCACTCATCCCTGGGAACTATATAAAATTTTCGTTTGAGGATCAGGGGACCGGGATTGAAGACCGCCAACTGTCGAATATTTTTGATCCGTATTATACCACCAAACCCGGCGCATCCGGGTTGGGATTAGCCACAGCCCATAGCATCATCCAACAGCATCATGGACACATCAGCGTCACATCCAAAGTTGGAATCGGCACGACCTTTACCGTGTATATACCCTCTTCACATGTCACACCAGAAGATGGGGCGCCGAGCATTCCAGCCATCCCCCGAAAAGACCGAGGACGGGTTCTGGTCATGGATGACGAAGACAGCATTCGCCGAATGGTGGAAGACGCGCTGACTCAGTTCGGCTATGACGTGGTCGGCGTACCAGATGGGCAAGCCGCCATCGACCTGGTTTCCCAGTCACTGGCGGATGGCAAAAAATTCGAAGTGGTCATCCTCGACCTCACCATTCCCGGCGCCATGGGAGGGAAAAAAGCCATTCAGCATCTCAGAGATTTAGACCCTCACATTAAGGCTATTGTCACGAGCGGATATTCAGACGATCCCATTATGTGCGATTTTCAACAGCATGGATTTCAAGGAATCTTGGTCAAGCCCTATAAAATCTTCGACCTCGCTAAAATCCTCGAATCGATGTTTTCTCCTACCAAGCATGAGACAACCCACTGACTGCTGCTGGTAGGTCGGGGTAGCGTAGCGTAACTCGACGATTCCTTTTTCCTTTCATTCATATCCCACTCCATCGAAATTTATCTGGCCAGATCCTCAATCAGCGGGATACTCCCGCCTTCGACATAGCGGCGAAAGCTGGAGTAGGGCCATTGCATCGGGGATGACGCCAACCCGTGTTTGACCGGGTTAACATGAATGTACTCCACATGCCGGACGAAATCGGTTTCGTCCCGCAACAGATGCTCCCAATACCGGTGCTGCCATACCGCCTGCCCTCGTTTCGCGGACCGCGCGTGATTCGGCGCCACACGCCAGGCCGGATCGCGGTGTTCGGGGAACCGGGTCTTGACCAGCCGCCAACGTGTCCCAAAATCGGCATCCCCAGGCGGAAGCGTCCGGAGGCAAAGGTGATCGGGCAACATGACCATTGCCTCCACTTCGAACGGGCGCGTTGCCTGCACCACCCAGAACGCCGTTTGCAAGACCTCCACCGCCCTTGAAAAAAGAAACAGCGGTCGCCGTTTCTCCGTCACTACCGTGAAGAAAAATGAACCGCCTGAAAGGAAGGTGCGCCGGGTAAACCCTGTCGGGTTACGGCCGAGGACGGCCTAACCCGACCTACGATAATCGCCTTCAGAAGATGGATTCCCGATCATATATGCCGGGAATGCCTGAGGTGGGAAGATAGATTCCGGCCAGAAGCCGGTGAACATGACGAACTGATCACTGAAATCGTTCAGATGGCCCCGGACAAACACGTAGGCTCCCGACGAATCAACGTTTGTTGCTGAACCATTGGGAGTTTCGACAGCATTCGAGAGCTAAGCGATAAATTCTCCTTGGCCTTTTCATAAAAGGTCGGTTGGGTTTCAATGGCTTTTTCAAAACAACGGGAGGCTCGAGCAAACTTCCCAGCCTCCAGAAATGCCACTCCCAAATTATTATAGGCCTTCGCCGAATCCATGCCTCGGGCATAGGCTTCGTAGGCCAGATCAAAATGCCCAAGTTTGGTCAGAGCTAATCCAAGATTATTCGAAATTTTGTCGTTGGATCCTCCAACCTGAATCGCATGCTGAAAGGTTCTGACCGCCTCTTCATATTGGGTATCTAAATAATATGCCATCCCTAAATTGTTCAAGATCGACGGATCATCCGTCTTCTTTTGCAAGGCGACTTCATACAGGTGGATCGCCTCTTTATGATCATGCCGCCGATCGGCCACGATTCCAAGGTAATTTTTCGACGTCCACATTTCAGCATCATACAACAAAGCCGCCTGGAACTCCTGCTCCGCTTCCTGATCCTTCTCCATCTTCAGCAAGGCCCGACCCATCCCCTCGTAGGCTGGAGCAAAATTCAAATCATAATCCAGGATTTGGTGAAATTGGTTATAGGCATCCTGAGGGGCTCCTTTTTCCAAATAGATCACCGCCAGCTTGTAGCGGGCAGGAATTTGTTCCGGAGAGGCCTGTAACACTTTTTCATACTGAATTTTTGCCGTCTGGAAATCGCCTTGCTGGAAATGAGCATCTCCCAGTTTTTCATACTCGTCGTCATTCATGACCTGAGTGAGATCCACAGGCGCTTGAGATTCAGGATTGATCCCCGCCTTTTGTCGTTCCATGATTTGTTGGTAATGTTCATCCTGAAGGGTGAACATCGACTGTTCTTTTTTTGCACACCCAGCGGCACCCAAACTGAATAATACGAACAAGGTTACGAGGAGGCTCGCCTTCATCATTGTGTACCTCATCTGAAAGGTTTCTTGTAATGCGTTCAAGACCATCGACCGAACGGTCATATTGGCTGTTGAAACTTCGTGTTGTGTAACTTCGTGGAATGGATATCCCATGTTTTGTCTTCCTCTACGCTCTTGAAATGTTTATCGAATCTATCGTTCCTGGCTCTCTCAAGGACCCCTCCCGCTATCACCCTCCCATGGCCGGCAATAAATTTCGCATGAGGCTAATCGCACCAGGACCAATAATCACCACCATTAATGCCGGGAAAATAAAGAGAATCAGAGGAATCATCAGCTTCACGGGAAGCTGTGCTCCTCGTTCTTCGGCCTTCAGCCGTCGTTTCAACCGCATGGAATCGGAATGGACTCGGAGCGCTTGGCCAATACTGGTACCAAATCGATCTGTCTGAATCAACAAAGCGACCAAACTACGGATATCCTCGAGGTTTGTCCGATTGACTAAATTGCGAAGCCCCTGCTCACGGCTTAACCCGGCACGTAGCTCCAAGTTTAACAAGATAAACTCATCACCAAGATCGGGATGGCCTTGCTTGACCTCGTGCCCCACCCGGGAAATGGCCTGGTCCAATCCTAACCCGGCTTCGACACACACCACCATTAGATCGAGCGCATCGGGAAACCCATTCACCAATCGTTCTTTTCTTTTGCTGATGGTATTACTCAACCAAAGCTGAGGGCCGTAAAATCCAATCACCATGATACCGATCAGCACGATAGGAAAATACATCGGATCCTTCCCATCCATCACCTCAGAACCAAAGGAGAGAAAGGCAAGCCCGAACAGAATAGCCAGAAAAATCCGTGTTCCCAAAAATATGACCGTGGCTCGTTGATTCCGATAACCTGCCGAAGCCAACGAGGCTCGCAGCCGTGTGGTCACGGCTTGGTCTTTGGGCTTATTGACCTGTCCCAAGCGTTCGAGAAGCTTCATGCCCTGATCTTTCAGGCTGGTTTGGTCGTCGTTTTTCTGTAATGCACTTTGTGAGAGGGACTGCCCCTTAGCCCGAATGCTCCAGTCATTGATCTTTTGCTGGGACTGCATATAACTCCATGCACCCCAGCCAACAACGAGGACACCCAAAAAAACCAGGAAACTGATCAATAATAATGGATCCATCACTCCATCCCTTTACACTTTGATGTCGCACATATTTTTCATCACAAACGCTCCCACGACCATTAACAAACCTGAACCAAGTGCCATCATTTTCCCAAGCTCATCCTCAAACAAAATCCGCATGTAGGATTCATTCATGACCCACAACACGACAGCCATCACAATCGGCATAAGGAATAAGATAATTCCCGACATGCGGCCTTCGGCGGAAAGGGCTTTAACCCGTCCGAGTAGCTCAAAGCGTTGCCGAATGAGACGGGAAATCGCTTCAATAATTTCGGCTAAATTCCCACC
Source organism: Nitrospirota bacterium (assembly GCA_029864405.1). Classification (GTDB taxonomy): domain Bacteria; phylum Nitrospirota; class Nitrospiria; order Nitrospirales; family UBA8639; genus Nitrospira_E. The sequence continues at coordinate 46,450 of JAOTTP010000005.1, read as the reverse complement.
TGTTTCCCGTTGAACGACCAAGGCCGTGACAAAAAACTTCAAATCGGTACTGATCACCCGTTCGTTTAAATTGCCCATCGCTTGCGGAACATCAATCCCAAAGGAAATTTCTTCCACAGTCCGACTAAACTCCGGACCAATCGGATCAGGGAATTCGTCTCCGATCATCTTCATGCCCACGGAAAACGCATGCCCCGCCCGAAGGGCTCGAGCCATCAAATCCAAGGCCTCAGGCAATTGTCGTTCAAATTCCTTAAACCGCTGTTTACGCTTCCTTTTAATGTAGAGCCATGGAATAGCCAGACCACATAGAGCAAACCCGATAGCAGGAGCTAACCCATAGTCCTTCAAAGTGGCGATCAACAACCCTCCACCTCCAAGAGCTCCCGATAAGAGAAAAAACATTCCTACCGACATTTGACTGTTGCCCTGCTGAAGTAATTTCTCCAATCCCCCCAAATTTGTCATGGAGGCCAACAAATCCTGGAGCCACGGAAGGTCGCTCATTTTCCTTTGCCGAAGAATTCCAGGAGTTTCATTGGCTTTTTGAAAATCCTGAGGTTTACCGGATCCCCCGCGCAAACGCCGCTTGAGATCACGATTTTGGGGATTTAAATATTTGTGATAACAATAATACGCTCCTTCAACAAACAGAATAATTGAGAGAAATATTCCAATACTAATGGCAACGGTCATGACGCTCCCTCCCAAATTTCCCGCGAATCAGGGGTTCGGGATACCGCACACGAGAACATCGTGAAAGCGGAAAATCGCGAGGAACGGGTATTAGACTTCATAAATTTTCTCCGGGTCGAAAATACTCGGATCACAAGTTATTCCTAACGCCTTAAATCGTTCGACAAACTTTGGCCGCACTCCCGAGGCCTTGAATTGCCCGTGGACCTTTCGCTCTTCATCGAGTCCGGTTTGTTGAAACAGAAAAATTTCCTGGAGAGTAATCGTCTCGCCTTCCATCCCCACAATCTCCGACAAACTGGTCACTTTTCGAGATCCATCCGACAAGCGCGTCATTTGGAGAATCACATCGATGGCGGAACTGATATAATGGCGAAGCGCCTTCGTGGCGAGATTCAACCCGGCCATGGCCACCAACGTTTCGACCCGTGTCAGACAATCCCTTGGCGTATTTGCGTGAATCGTGGTCAGCGATCCATCATGTCCTGTATTCATAGCCTGAAGCATGTCTAAACATTCCCCGCTTCGCACCTCACCCATCACGATTCGATCCGGCCGCATCCTCAAACAATTTTTGACTAATTCCCGCTGGGTCACCTCTCCTCGCCCTTCCACGTTGGGAGGGCGTGTTTCGAGCCTGACCACATGCTCCTGACGCAATTGTAATTCGGCTGAATCCTCAATCGTCACAATCCGTTCGTCGGAGGGAATAAACCCCGATAAAATATTCAGAATGGTCGTTTTTCCGCAGCCGGTTCCTCCAGAAATCAAGATATTGAGTCGCGCCTCAACAATCCCGCGAAGAAGCTCCGCAATCTCGGGAGTAAGCGAACGTTTGTTAACCAAATCATCAATTTGCAGCTTATCCTTGGAAAACTTCCGAATCGAAAGGGAAGAGCCATTCAATGCCAACGGCGGAATAATCGCATTCACGCGAGAACCATCCAGCAACCGAGCATCCACCATGGGCGATGATTCATCAATTCGTCGCCCAACGGCCGACACAATCTTTTCGATAATTTTTCGGAGATGGGCTTCGTCGCGAAATTTCACATCAGTCAATTGCAGTTTTCCGGCCCGCTCCACGTAGATTTGATCGGCCCTGTTGACCAAAATATCGTTGACGGTTTGATCTTGAACTAAGGGTTCAAGTGGCCCCAAGCCCATGACTTCATGCTGAATGTCGGCAATCAGGATTTCCCGCTCTTTCATACTGAGCGGGACGGATTCCTTTTCCAACATTTCCTGAACCAGCTTATCCAACTCGAGCTTGAGAAGATGGTTATCCAACTTCGCGACAATAGCCAAATCGAGGGTGTCAATCACCTGACGATGGAGTCGCTCCTTTAACGGACCAAGGTCAAGACCCCCAATTCCTGTCCCTTCACCCACTTCATCCCATTTTGTCTGATTCATATACCTGTCTACCTCGAACACATGAAAAGATGGTTACTTATGCGCCTGAAGGGGAGGATTGGACATTCCGTCCTTTAAACGGATTCAACCACCCCGCTAACGATCCCTTGCTCGCCGGTTTCATGGCCTGCTCGTCAAACGAACCGGCCAGGTCCCGGTACGACTTCGCCACTGCCGACCGGGGAGCGACATCGATCAACGGCTTTCCACTATTCACTGCTTGACTTGCTGAGGGATAATCGTTTGGAAAAAGCCAAAAGGCTTTTTGTTTCAAAATTTCTTCGGTCTCTTGCAACACGTCCTGCTCAGAAGGTGAAAACCGATTCATTACTAATCGAATTTTTTCAGCCGGAAATCCTGAGCCACGCAACAATTCTAAAATCCGCTTCGTTCGATGGACCACAGGAACCATCAACGTGGACGTCACAAAGATTATCGTCGCAAGCTCCAGGGCTTTTTTCGTCGTCAAATCCAACACATGTCCACAATCAAGGATGACATAGTCAAAACTGGCTTGAAGGAGTCGAAGGGTTGCTTCCACACAATCCGGACTTAATCGACCGGTGCTGAGGTCGTCATACCCCGAAGGGAGCACTTGAATGCCCAACTCCGTTTTGGTGAGGACACGAATGAGAAATGCCTGGTCTAATCGGGACAGATCGGTTGCTATATCCCGGAAGCTATGGGTTGGTTGAAGATCCAGATACAGGGGAAGATCCCCACCATGCTGATTGACATCCACAAGAACCACCGACGGGTTGTTGGGCCCTTTTTTAATCGCGGCGGCCAAATTGACCGCAATACTGGTCGTTCCCACTCCACCTTTTCCCCCAAAAAACGCGAGAACCTTTCCCGGTGTTCGTTGTCCGTCTCCCGGACGAACCTGAGTCGCGCCTCGATCTAAAAATCGTAGAATCGCATCGCCAACTTCCTGCTTTTGGAGAGGCTGGGCCAAAAACTCTTTTGCCCCGGCACGCATCGCTTCCAACAAAATATGTGACTCCAACCGGGAAGCGGTGAGAAAAATTTCCGTCCCTTTATTCAACTTCCCCATCTCTCGAATAAGGGTAAAGGTGTCCTCCGGATTCTCTTCAAGTTCGATAATCACCAGTGCAGGAACTCCGTAATCTTGACTCTCCTTGAGTCGCACACCATCCGTCTCCCGAATAATGCCCTCAAGCGTTGCCTGACATTCCGCAGAACGAATGGAAAGCTCAATGACCGGCATATCGGATGGGATACCTGAAGAATCCCCACCTACACGTTTTGGCTTCCAAGATTTATCCTTCATTTTGTCGCTCCTCCTACCCCCATGCCCGTCGAAGTGTTTCCGGTTGACGCACTACCGCCGGAGCTACCCGTCAGTTTAAATTCGGAATACGGCGGACTTTGAAACATCAACTGATAGCGAGCCAGACTATGTTGCATGGCTTGGGAATCGACCGCTCCCGGTACAGGATCAATATTGTTTGACGCAGCAGGATTCACGATCTGATTCTCAAGAGCCTGCCGGTAGGCCAGGCCGAATTCCTCATTCAAATGAACGGGCTGAGGTGCCCACGGCCAGAGAACCTGATCACTCTTCCCCATGGCGTTGGGCCGACGTCCATTGTCCTCAGTCATGACTGGCCACACACCACAGCCACCCATCCCCACCAGAATCAGGCCGATCAGACCTGCCATTTTCACGATTGATTGGCGTTGCATACTATGCTCCTTTTTCATCAATTTTCCCTATGGGGCCAGATGACCGAACATCCCTTCCATCCCACCTTTACGATAAGGCATTCTCCCGGCCATCCTTGGTTGGCCAAGGGTATAGGCCTCAGTCGGCTTGGCCACTTTTGGTTCAGGAAACACCCCTTCCACATATCCCATGAGCATTAGCTCAAAATCATTGGGTTCCAAATAATGATCCGTGGGTAAGGTCTGCTTGACCATGTCCAGAGGTTTCACCAGATGCGGGGTCACAATCACAATCAGTTCTGTCTCATTTTTTTGGAAAGAGGTGCTCCGGAATAACGCCCCCAGGATCGGAATATCACCAAGGAGCGGGTATTTCGAAACCGTTTCCTTGACATTTTCTTGGAGGAGCCCCGCAATGGCGAAACTTTGGCCATCGCCCAATTCCACCACGGTCTTGACCTTTCGGGTCGTGAGAGCTGGAACCTGAAATCCTTGTGTCACAATGCCATTGGCAAAATCTAATTCTGACACTTCAGGATTCACAATCACAGAGATGCGCCCCTCCGAAAGAACCGTTGGTGTAAATTTCAATCCAACCCCGAATTCTTTAAATTTTATCGTCACCTGGCCGAGTTGCTGTGGAATAGGAATCGGAAATTCTCCCCCGACCAGAAATTCCGCGGCTTGTCCGCTCTCGGCAATCAAGGTCGGTTCGGCCAATGTTTTAGAGAGGTTATGCTCCTTAAGCATGTCTAAAAAGAGAGTCCATAAATCATTGCCAATCCCGAATCCTAAAACCAGGTTCGAGGCCAGGGTTCGCACATCCGGAAACGTGAGGGTCGTGGTTTGCGAAGATTGTGAGATTGCAAGCGGGTTGATGGCATCAATCGTGGACAAATCATTGATGAGCCCGATGGAAAAATCACGATGATTTTTTTGAGCGCGTTTAAAATTGACCCCGAGTCGTTTCATCAGCCCGCGCTGCATTTCCGCGACTTTGACTTCCATCATCACCTGTTGCACGCCGCCCACCTGAATCAGGTTGATGATTTTTTGCGGCGCATAGGGCTCGGCCAGGGTTAAGGCTTTTGCCAAGGACTCCATATTTGTGACATTGCCCGCCAGGGTAATGTGATCGTGACTGCTCATAACTTGAATGCCAGACTCATGAGGCAACATCGTATGAAGCTGCTCCTTCAATCGGGTCACATCAGGAGACACCCGGATCTGGAACACATTGGCCACCTGCCCATCTTTCCCCCATAAAGTTAAGGTCGTCATCCCAGCGGCTTTTCCAGCAAGATAAATTTGTTTAGGGGAGAGAACAATTTGATCCGCCACTTCAGGATTGGCGACCGACGCCCGTTTAAACGCCGCCTCCGTCTCCACTATTTTTGACTCTCCAACGGTCAGACGGAGTTCTTGGGGCTCATTGATTTGGACCACTTGAGTGGTGAGACCTTCTCCCAAGGCTCCCGTGTAGCCCACAAGGACCATGCCTAGAGCCAACACCATGCTCGTGAATGGAAAACCGTGAGTCTGATTCATAACCATGCCTTTCATAACGATCATCGCGTCACCATCGACGACCCTCTTAAAATTTCATCGTTTTTCGATCCGTCCCGTTAATCACCTCGACCTGATTCTCAGGCTTGCGAACCACTTTGGGCCGCGGAGGAATCAGTTGGTGGGAACTCATCAAATCCTTAAAGTCCGCACCCTTTGTTTTCTTCACCTCGGGATTAAGTGGACTCCGCAAGGCCAAACGTAATTTTCCCCCATTTTCGGCCATGGCTAACTTCTCAGCTTCTTCCAACGACACTTCCAGCGTAATGACTTTTACCGGAGTGGGCTTTTCCTCTCCGGCCGCTCTCTCCATTTGAGTGTCGGTCGCCAACACCAGGGTATTCTCGAGAACCACCTTCGTCACTTCCCCTCTATTGCCGCCACCTGCTTTCTTCTTACCCCTTGGATCCTCAAACGTCGCCATTACATCGACCCGGTCACCTGGCTGCACAAAACCCGGAAGCCCGACAATTTCGTTAACTTTCACGGCCATCGCCCGTTTATTGGGGTCCATGACGGCGGACACGCCGCCCGTTTTAAGATCGATAGGAGCCAATTTAGATTCTAAAATTGGTTCATTTTTCTTCAAGTTCGTCAACACAACCCGGCCGTTCAAGGAAGCAGAATCTTTAAAAGATCCTGCAGGGACTCCTTGTTCGGGATACACGATGACTCGAACTGTTTTGTCAGCGAGTGGTGTTCCCCAAGGAATATCAGCACTGGCCACCGCCACGCTCACTCCCTCCATCACCACTTCTGGCGTATCAACTTCGACCATTCGTTGCCCCTGTAGCCATCGATACACCATAACCGTCGTCACGAGGGCAATGATCATCGCAATTCCTAAAAATACGAGTGGACGTTTTTGTCCCATGAGACTTCCTCCTACTTATTCACTGAATCTAGACCGAAAATTTCATTCATGCCCATCAATTCTGCAAACTCAACTCATCTACTCTGCATATCGGATGGTAAATGCCATTCTTAATAGTCAACGAGAAGAATCTTCTCTGATCGCTCAGTTTCAACCCGCATGCCGTGACAAATAGGCACGTTACAACACACCATAATAGAACAATGTTTGTGCGACCACGGTACCCAGTCCTAAGACCAGGGCATACCGCAACTTGGGCTCCGCTGAAATCTTGTCATCTGAAACCGGAATGGTCCGCGTGATCTTCAGGGTCGAAAGAAGAAGAAATACCCGGTCCCAGATATGTCGCAGACCACCTTGATTAAATAACAGCGCGAGGCTATACAACCCTCCCAGCATGGCCCCGAATGCAAATGCAAAAACCACCTGACCTGGCCCCACGATTGTTCCAATCGCTCCGAGTAATTTCACGTCTCCCGCGCCCATCCCCCCTTTGACATAAAAAAACATCAAGCAGGCCAACCCGATGGCCAGACCTTCAAGACTGAACAGAAAGCCATCCCAGCCATACTCCCAGCTCTGAACCCCGATGCCGAAGAATGCGAGAGAAAAGGTCAGCCAATTGGGAATACGGCCGTTCCAAACATCGGTAACAGCAGCCACCACTAACCCCAAGGCTAATCCGGATAACAGGATAGATGAACCCATGATTTCAGGATGCTCCGTCAATTTATAGAATTAATGGTGAAACCTAGAGAAGGTGTCCCGATAACAACCTCTCCCAATTAACACGCAAGCAACCATCAATATATGAAACACAAGTACTGCGGATAGTTGCTGTTTCGGTGGGTTGCCGGACTTTCTTAAGGCTTATCCCCAAAGAAGCATTCGTGACCCAGAGCAATTGGAATTTTTATTGGAAGAAAAAGAACCCTTTCTTCAAACGGTTCCCACCGTCATCCCCACGCCTTCCCTTCGTCATCCTAGCCATTCGTGAGCGAGAATTTCTCCGAGAGCCCCCCTGATGCCTTCAGTCTTTTTAAGATGGATTCGCGATAACACATGTCGGGAATGACCATGCAGACTGCGTCTAGCACTCCAACAGGGCAAGATAAACTCCAGATAACGAATGCCGGGAGTGACGGAAACAAGTGGAGACCCGATACAACACTTCGGGCATAACTCTTTTCTCCGTCATCCCCGCCGGTATTAAGCGGGGATCCATCTCAATTTCTTTTCACTCCTCCCGTTTTACATTTCACTTTTTCTGAAGATGAATGCCCGATTAGATATCAGGGAAAAGACGTTCTAGAGTGAGGAGAATGAGGTGAGACGTCAGTAGGGGAGTTGAAAAGTCACACTCTGCTTTCCCTCTCCGCACATTTCCCTTGTCACTGTTCAGGGAATTGCCGCTGCCGGAGTTGATCAATACCGCCGCTATGTTTTTCACTTTTGTAGGAATGACGGAGAAACAGATTCCAGGCAAGGATTAGGCGGAATGACAGAGAGAGGCACGGGGTGGAAGACGGAAAGGTTACGGTAAAAACTGGCTCGGGATAAGCAACAATGTTCCCTTCTTCAGAAGTTTCCACAAAAGGAATCGCTCTGCCACAGGAATGAGAAGACGTACGATTCCACTCTAGTAAGCCAATGAGAGCAAGCATATAAAAGACTCCTTAACCCGATTGTCATTCAAGATCAGCTAAAGGAAAAGCGGGCGAGAAGAAAGAAAATTCCGGTTATTGTCTGATTTGGATAACCACAGCGAGAGAAGTTCCACTTAATATCCTGCCGTGCAAAATCGGCAATGTTTTTGTGGCACTTTCAGTATTCCTCCGAAAAGCCGCCCTTGCAAACACGAAAAAGGATAAGATGGCAATGAAAACTGCCAGGATAGGAGTCATGGATATAGGCCAAAATCCTTGTAACTGACGAACGTCTACTGTAGAAGTATGCTGACTTTTACAAAAAAATCCTTCCCCAGCCTGCTTTCACAGACCGCGGAAGGATTCAACCAAAGGACGGGGCTTATATTTCCTGTAAAGATAGCAAGCAACTAGGAAACTAGCGCCGGAATCGTCGACAAGGGAGACATCGTCCCGTTCACAGCCGTACCTCCCGGGCGTCCATCCAAAATTTTATCACATGTCACCTTAGCCATGATCTGCTTCTCAGGAGCCTCGATCACTTCAGTGACCGTCGCAGTCGCAAATCCGACAATGGTGATGGCACCATGAGGATTGCTACAATCATCGCTGTCATACACAGGGATTTTCACATCCCATGTTCCCGTCATCGGATCCTTATTGGCATCATATAAGGCCTTCATCTCATCAAACACCGAGGCAAGCGTTCCTCCAGTAAACTCAAGCTGTGTTTGGCCGGCAGAAATCGCGGGGCTGACATAGGACCCATCTTCCAGACCGGTAAGAATTTTCCGCAAACTATTCGCATTAGAAGGTGCGGTGGTGAAAGTATGCCAACCGGCACACCCATCCAAGGTTCCCGTTGGATGAAACTTTATTGAATCGCCGCAATCGTGTCCTTCATCAAACCATCGCTTGGAAATACCGACTGGAAAATTTGGCGTTCCCGGCGGGACAAAACCCAGTGGTCCAAGAGCCGCCGTGGCGGTAGCCGCCACATTGATCTCTGAAATCCCCATGACATTGGCGAAAAACGTCGTAATCGCCCCGTTCACGTTGCCATCACGCCGGGCGGTCACGGTGACAGCCGTGGGTCGAATTAGCGTAGGAGTCAGGGTTTTTGTTGTAAAATCCCATGTGCCAATACTGACATCACTCGCCATATCAATGGCAATATTGGATAAGCCTCCCGCACGATTGAGGCCAGCCACGTTTTCCACAAAAGCGAGGACCTGGGCTTTTTCGGAAGCGGTGAGCGATCTGGACATATTCTCTTGCTGATTCGGAGGTAATGCGGCATACACAACCCCGAGCTGTCGAGTCCCGGCCAAGGCCGCCGAATCCGCAATATTTTGCAATTCATTTTTGGTGACCCACGCAAAACCAAGATCGATGGAGAAAGATACCATAGCTGTCAGAAAAACAATGATGATGGCCACAAAGACAGCCGTAACGCCTCGTTCATTGGATAAGGTGGCCCTTAGCCCAGGGTTTTTCTTCTTTCCTTCAGTTGTTCGGATAGAGCTCATATTGGTCATCCTCCTTTTTGGTGGCTTCAGAAACAGTTCCACGAGTGGCTTCCTTTGTTCATGTCCATTCCTTTCCGCAAACTTTCTGGAGCACCCTTCAAACTGCGTTCAATAGTTGGACAATTCTATAGAGCAATAGGCGAGCCATGGCACGGCATTAAATTTTCACACACTGATTCATCCTTCTAACCTGTTCATTTAGCAAACGAAATGAGAGATTTTTTGAGAAAAAATGTAGTGGCAATGCGGGAATTAAGATCCCTGCTTGTAAAAATTTCCCACACCACGATCGATCGCAGAGAAAACAACGGATGAAAAACCAAACCCATCTTTATGAATGAAAGCCAAAATTATTCAATGTACCTTGAAAAGGTGTTTTGTTCTTTGACAATAGAGACCAATGAGTTTTTCAAGGATTCAAAGAAGATAAAAAGAAGAGATGATTAAGAGATCAAGATGAAAGAGGTGAAGTAGCCCGGGATTGACAGACACCTGAAAAATGAGGAAAGGATTCCCCGAGAAGATACCCTAGAGACCCACGCAAAATATTCCCGGACGAGTTTAAACACCAAGCCGTGCAATTACTGGGAGCCGGCAGCTGTCCACCGTCCCGGATAGCCGGCAACATGGGGATTAAACACAACCAACGGGATAAATGGGAAATGGAGCCTAACGCTCAAGGCGGCACTTTTCAGAGTCCGGGCGTCGATAAGTTCTGGCGGATGAGGTTAGGGGACTGAAGCAGGAACTCGACTAATGCAGCGAGTTGTGGGACATTCTTTGCAAGCAGGTGTGAAGCAAACTGACGGGGATGGGGACATCAAATTTGAAAATTTGGAAAAGAAAATTCCTTTACTTGTAGTTGGTTGATAACACAATCCCCCTGAGCCGATCGTTGTCTAAGGTCAACCCAAGGGGATGTGGAAACGAGAGAATTGATATAGATTTCCGTTCAAAACAATTTGCTTATGAGACGAGCCTCGGGTATGGGCTTAAAGGCGTTGCGGGGCCACCTCCTCCTCCAGGAGCCGTCGGCGGCGCTCCATCGAAAAAGGTATTGCATTGCAAATCGGCTTTAATCGTTTTCGAAGGTGCGGTTTTGACCTCCCAAACTGCCGCATTCGCATACCCCACGATGGTCACGGACCCTGTGGTATTGGAACAACCATTGGCTTGATAAACAGGGATCTGAACCTGCCATTCATCCCGGTTCGTCTGGGAGTTATATTCTTTGGCTGAATTAAAAAGTGACTGGAGTTCTGGAAAGGCGGAGGCCACCTCTCCCCCTGTAAAATTGTATTGGGTTTGATAGGGGGTCACCGGCGGTGGGTTATAATTTCCCGCTTCGATGCACTCAATGATATTATCCAGCATTTTCGCGTTACCCCCGGTTCCCCCACCTCCCCCACTTCCTCCACCTTGACAATATTGGGGGGTGTTTCCAGCTCCTGTCGATTCCTCAAACTGATGCCATGCCGCACACCCCTTGGCGGGATCATTGGCTGGAGAAAATGAAATAGCATCGCCACACTGAGCGACTCCATTAAACCAGTCTTCAGAAATTCCAAATGGCGCATTTAATGCTCCGGGAGGTGTTGGACCGCCGGCTGTCCCCAGTGCGGCCACGGCCGTCGCTGAGACATTCATCGAATTCACACCAACAATTCCGGCAAAGAAGGTGGAGATGGGACCATTTGCCGCGCCATCCCGTCGAGCCGTCACCCGGATGGCATTCGGGCGAGTCACGGTTGGTGTGAATGTTTTGGCATTCAGATTCCACGTTCCCAATTCCACCTCACCTCCTGCAATGGTAATATTGGCAGCATCCGAGGCACTATTCGCATAACTGGCATTTTCCCCTGAGGTGATGACCTGTGATTGCTCCTGACTAGTGAGGTTCCGACTCATGTTCTGTTGATCCCCGGGAGGCAAGGCCAAATAAGTCAACCCCAACTGGCGTCCAGCCGATAGAGCAGCCGCATCAGCCGCATTCTGCAATTGATTGCGGGTGACCAGCGCATGTCCGACATCAATCGCAAAGGCTGCCATCATCACGATCACGCCACTCAAAATGGCGACTGTGACACCGGCCACTCCCTGTTGATTCATGTTTTTCCAAACCGCATTTGATGTGTCACACGTAGACATGTCCAGCCTCCTCGATTATTCATTCATCATCGTCACGCTAGCCGTAAGCTGATTCGTCGTGATTCCCGGAACGAGGCTATCGATGACAAAAAACTGCCAGGGGATCGTGGATGTAACCGTTAAAGGATTCCCGGTGCCGGTGCCGACCCCAGTGACTCCAACATTCAAGCCCGTGGTTGGCACTCCTCCATTATTCAGGGCTTGGGCAACCACCGTCTGAATCTCGGCTTGGCCATTCCCGGAAAAAAACAAGGTGCCTTGTCGGGTCCCTTCACGCGTGGCATTGACCAGAACTTCTTGAAACCACAGCATGCGTCCAAAATCAATCGCGCCAAATATGAGAGCGGCCATTACGGGGAGAATGAGCGCGAACTCTACGGCGGCTGTCCCCCGTTCAGAGTTTCTCAAGATGTTTAAGTTGAAGAGCTTTCCATTTTTGTTCATTTCTTAACCTCTCTTCCCACATCCCACACACTTCTAACCTGTATGATGAAACCTATCACCATTTTTCATTTTCATTAAGAATTAAAGAGGTTAAAGACAAGGGGATAATTGCCAGACACGGAGAAGGTTTCGGTTTTCAAAAACTTTTCCGCTTTCCCCTTAACTCCCCATTGCAGCCATAATGGTATTGGCAGCAGTCTGATACATCGTAAACACCGTCTGACCCATAGCAGTTTGCGCACCGATGATCGTTGAGCCAATTAGTGCGGCCATCAGAGCATATTCAATGGCTGTCGCACCTTCTTCGCTTAGGAAAAATTCCTTCACGATTATCCCAACATACTCACCGATATTTTTGGTTATCGTGAATACTTTCACCATGGCATTCACCTATTTCCTTATTTTTTCTTCCAGTTCGCATCTTCAATATGCACAAATCCTTCACATTCTGAGACCAGCCAAACCTCCGAGATGCCGCCCCGGAAGGTCAAATCCTCCGGGGACGGACTCGGAAGGAAGAAGGCACAAACGAGGTATTAGCTGCCTTGGATACCAGCATCCACAGCTTGGAAAGCCCCGTTCACTGTATTGCCTAAGTTCTGCACCGCTACCACAATCACTGCGGCGATCAAAGCGGCCAACAACCCGTACTCAATGGCGGTGGCTCCTTCGTCTTCCTTCATGAAACGCTTCATTTGGTTAACCATGGCATCTCCTTATCGAGCATGAATAATGTTTGTACGCTACGACAGTTTGCTCGAAATGTTCTGCCGTAATCGTTGCCCCTTGGTTCTCCGTACCTTCGGCAACCCGGCTATCAGGGACCAACCCTGACCCGTGGTTTTGCGTCCACGCCTTGCGACGTGTTCGCCCTTCTCGGGAAGGGGCACCCGACCGAATGCATGTTTCATCGTCATGGCTAAATGTTCGTGTACCCAAGATAGCTTTTCATTCCGGGTTCTGTGCCACCTCTTTTCCATGCTCCATTATCGACGTCCCCTGGGAAAACTTGCCGGAGTTTTTTGTGGAATTTTTTTCATATTGTGTCGCGGTGGGATGGGTTGTCTCTCTTTGCTGACCAAGGAGATCGAAATTGTTCGGAACGCTACATTTTTTTTTAACGGAATGCATCTAAGAAGACGTAAGGGGTGAGGCGAAAGGAATAAGGAGAAATGAATCGTGAAGCCTCAGGCGGAATGTGAAATGCGGACGCTGATTCCCTCTTTGGCAGAGGGGGATGAAGGAGGATCTTTCACACAGGAAGCTTGGAAACATTATCAAGATCAAGATAATGAGGAAATATTCCAAAAAGGTCTTGGTCTGAAGGCTTTGAAGCGCCTCCAAGAATACCCAGTCTGAAACACCCTAGCCATTCCCGATGCCATTTCTTACTCCAACTCCGACTGTGACCACCCAACTGGACGATGGGGTAGATCATTCAAAAAATTTTTCGGGTAAACGCTTGTGCTCCATGTCCACAGTCCTGAACTCTAAAGATCGGCGCAACACATCAGGTATGAGTGCGATTGATATGGCCACCGAATCATTCCGTCCCGCTCTTCACCAGGCTCAGGACAGCCCAACTTCAGGACGACTGTTCATGATGAGGCTTTCGGAGTCGATCAGGACAGGCTCGTCGAACCATGCACAGCAGTATAGGCACTATTTGCCGGCGCGCTCAGTCCCTGCTCACAACTATAGTGGCCCAATTCCAAAGCGAGGATGTAAATGATGAGACTGGGAACATTCACACTGGGAAAGCCCTTTCTATGGCCAGCTGAACGTTTTTTACGCAAATACCATTCTAGTGCTAGCGATCTTCGATCTGGCCATGGTTTTTGTGCGCAATATAGGCTTCGATTGGTTTTCCTATACCCTCTTTTTTGCCTTGGGAGGCTTCATGATTGCCGTAGGGCTGTTTTACCGTTCAAGCGGGCGTAGTGAGCGTATCTCCATGACGCTGATGGCCACTGGCATGCTTGTTCTGTTTACAATTGTGCTATTAATTTTCGGGTATCTATTGCTCCCGCTTTGGCGAGAACCCATTGATCCGTTTCTGGTCCAGATCGATACGTGGTTCGGGTATTCATGGCCAAACATTGTCGAATTTTCCGGTCGACATCCCTTCTTCAATGAATTGACGCGTTATGCCTATTTATCTTCAATACCGCAAATGGCGTTACTGTTTATTATTTTAGGATTTGCAGGCAAGCAAAAAGAACTCCATGTATTCATCCTTTCAATCACCGCTTCAGGTCTGGTGACGCTTGGCTTTTGGGCGCTGTTTCCGGCATTTGGCACAAGCGTGCTCTATGACATTTCTGGCACGATTGAGCAGGCAGCAAGACCGCTTGTTGGCTCGTCCTATGGTGCCGAATTATTGCGACTAGGGGCTGAAGGGCCCAAATTCATTTCTCCAAAGGATATGGGAGGGTTGGTGGCTTTTCCCTCGTATCACACGATCATGGCCATTTTGGCTATTTATTCAGCACGCACCACTCGCCGGTTGTTCCCCATACTGTTTGTCATCAATCTGTTCGTCCTACCAGGAGTGCTCATCCATGGCGGGCATCACTTGATCGATGTATTCGGGGGATTCTTGACGGCCTGCTGCACCATTTACGTGGCACGGAATGTTGTTACAGGAAAGGAAATCCAGGCTGACGGAGTATTTGTCGCCACCGAACACCAGACAACGTTCGTTCACAGTCCCTCAGGCATGTCAGGACTACACCGGTAAGGCCGATCCAATTGTTCAGCGGTGACGGGTTGCCTCGTTTCGATAGGCACGGAGTTCGAAATTATTTTGATCGGCTGCCGGTTCAGGACGGCAGGGTTCAAGACACCACGTCCGGTCACGTTCTGAAGGCCGGGGAATCTTGCCCCCCCTTTTCATGCCACCGCGACTTATTCCCAACCCCATGCATCTCCCTGTCCTTCCGGCATGTAGCCGGAATCCATCCGGGAAGACACATTGTCGGGTTACGCTTGGCTAATCTGACCTACCTTTCAAAGACGTGAGGCGCTGTGTAGCTGCGTAGGTCGGGTTAGGCTGTCTGCAGTCGTAACCCGACAGACGCATGACGTGGGGAGACGGCAGGCGTGAGCCACATTGCTCACCCGACCTACCGACGAGCTACCACTATCCCCACCCTTCCTCGTCATGCCCGACATTTTTAATCGGGCATCCATCTTTGAGGTTCTTCGGATGGATCCCCGCTAACGACCGGCGGGGATGACGGAGGGGGGGCGGGGATGACTAACGCGTGATCTGGATTTTTTTAAGGTTTTCCCGGTTTAAACCGAACAACATGTAAGAACGATCTTTGTTGAAATGCTCTTTCGCCCCCAATCTTCTTCAATGATTCAAAAAACACTCCTTCATTCTCTCGAACTTTTGAAATCTGTTCAGCTCCCCAACGGCGGATTTCCTTATTATTCGGGGGAAGAGGCACGGCCCGACTCGACCGCCTGGGCCATTATCTCGATGTCGGCATGTGAATTCGATAGGGAAAGCTGTGACCGGGGAAGAGCATACTTGGTTTCCCAACAAGCGAACGATGGACGGGTCAGCATCTCTTCCTCCCACCCTGACGCTTCTTGGCCAACACCATTGGCTATTTTAGCCTGGCAAGGCTCTTCGCATTTTCGACAAGCGCAGGAAGTGGCCATTCATTTTTTATTGAACTTTTCCGGTCGCCATATTCCTAAGCCAACTAGCCCATATTTTGGGCATGATCCTTCTATCATAGGATGGCCATGGGTTGCTGATACCCATAGTTGGGTCCTTCCAACAGCCTTGGCCATGATTGCGTTACAGAAGGTGGGGTTGGGTACACATTCCCGCGTCACCGAGGGACAACAGATGCTTCTCAATCGTCAATTGCAACACGGCGGATGGAATTATGGAAATACAATTGTCTTTGCGAAGGAATTACATCCGCTACCTGAATGTACTGGCATCGCCCTCCAGGCTCTGTCGGGCATGACCCCAACCAGAGAGATCGAACGAAGTCTGGATTATTTATTACAAGAACTCCCCGGCCTTAGAACCCCCATCTCCCTGGGATGGACCATCCTGGGCTTAGGAGCCTGGGGATTGAAACCAGTTAATACGGCCGAGTTGGGCTGGGCGTGTCTGCAACGTCAGGAACGGTATGGGCTCTATCCTCTTCCCTCTCTGGCATTGCTCCTGTGTGCGATGGCGGCGTCCCAGGGTCTGCATTCGTCATTCAGATCTTTGCCAAAAGAACCACTTTCTTTTTCTGCCCGCTACTGAATAAGAGAAAGACACCTTCGATGATTACCCCTCTCACACACACAGAACCACCAACGGTCTCCAGAAGACAATTTCTGCAAGCCTGTTTGGTCGGAGGTGGCTTGGCTGCTTCAGGCTTCTCCCTGCTTCATTGGTTTTCAGGTCCTCGACTGTCGGCTCAAACGTTCATCGGTCAAGCAGAAAATTATGAGGCAGACTTTGCGATACTCATCCGTCAAGGACTCAAGGAATTGGGAGTGACCCCATCGGAGATCAACGGGAAACGCATTCTGTTAAAGCCTAATTTGGTTGAGCCACACAAATCGTTTTCCCATATCAATACCCACCCTCTTGTCGTGCGAGGAGCGGTCGACGCGTTCCTTCACCTTGGTGCGGCTTCTGTGGTGGTTGCCGAAGGGCCTGGCCATCGTCACGATACCCTCTTCGTTTTGGAAGAATCCGGCCTGGCGGATGTGTTGTATGAAGATCGTATTCCTTTTCAAGATCTGAACTCAGTGGAGGGCGTGACCAGGCCCAACCTGGGCGGCCATACCAAACTGACCACTCTTACCTTTCCTCTAGTGGTGCAGGAAGTCGATTGGGTGGTTTCTGTGGCCAAGATGAAAACCCACCATTGGGCCGGCGCTACCTTATCCATGAAAAATTTTTTTGGTGTGATGCCAGGAAACTATTACGGGTGGCCAAAGAATGTGTTACACCAAGCGGGAATACCGCAATCCATTTTAGATATTAATGCCACCCTGAAGCCTCATTTTGCCATTGTCGACGCAGTAATTGGAATGGAAGGCGATGGTCCGATTATGGGTAATCCCGTTCAAGCCGGAGTCCTGGTCATGGGGAGAAATCTTCCATCCGTCGATGCCACCTGTTGCCGGATCATGGGAATCGATCCACACAAAATCGAATACCTTCGTAAGGCCGACCAGTGGTTAGGCCCCATTCACGAATCGCTAATTGAACAACGCGGAGAATCCTGGCGAACTGTGCAGCATCCTTTTGCACTGGTCCCAGAGATTCCCGCCCACCAAGGCATCCGTTTATCTTTGTAGCCTTCCCCTGCCGGCTTTGAAGGATCTCCAAGCCTAATCTGGCCTCGCTCCAAGCCAAAGCTTTATTCTGCTATTTTCCTGCTCAAGGAGATTTGTTTCTAGAGGTTCTGGGGAAATAGCACAGAAGAGTTAGCCGGCTTTCTGACGCAAACAGGACGGTTATACATTGACATTCTGTAGCATTAATTCGTGCGACCGTTTCCTTCCAATACACAGCTTTCTCTTGAGATACTCTCTGCCGGGTTTCTCAATCCAGAAGTAACACAAGGAAGCGATGGCAATCACCGAAATGAGAATTCCAAATAAATGTAGCCACAAAATAGGTTGGTTGAGTTCAGGATTCATACCAGAATAATAATTATCGAATGCGTATCGAACTATTTCCAGCATCGGATAGTGAACCATATAAATCCCAAAGGATATAGTTCCCAGGAAAACGGCAGCTCTATTCGCGAAAACTTGAGCAATGCCCATTTGTGAGTTCGCAAGCGTCACAATTAAAAACGGAATGAGGGGATACAGAAATATAATCGGCACCCCCAATACCAGAAAACTAATGAATACCAACAGAAGAGCCAGACACCAACGAGACGACCGCAAGGGATCTTTGAGCATGTCGCAATTTTCTTGAACATAAAACATCACGCAACCCAGAATAAATCCATTCAACACCCGGGCCACAGCTACCCAGCCAAAATGCCATTCCCACTGCCAATGATTGTGTATAATACTCAACGGATATACTGTGACCAATAAGAGAATGAACAAGAATTGGAATCCACTTCTTTTTACCGGAATCAAAAATTTCATTATGATCGGAAAACCCAGATAGGCGATCCATTCTGCACTCACGGACCATGCAGGCGTATTAAGGGATGGATCAACCCACAAATTGGTGAGTGTGACATTGCGCACCACATCCCCATAAGAAATAACTTTCTGATTCCAAATACCAAGTCCGTTCGCTGCGATCAATAAGCAGGCAATGACAAGGTGCAGGGGATAAATTCTCGCTAATCGAAGTGCAAGAAAATTTATCACTCCATGCAGAGTAAGCATCCTTTCAAATTCATGTCGATGCACATAGGTAAGAATGAATCCGCTCAAAACGAAAAAAAAATCAACTGCATACACCCCCTGGATAATAATGTTTCTTCCCAATCCCCATTGAATTTTTTCATAAAATCCAGGCAAATATCCGTTGGGTTCTCCAAAACACGTATGAAAAATAACAACCCATAACGCAGCAAAACCTCGGAGGCCCGTTAATGTATTTATATTTTCCCGACCCTGAGATGTCATCATACTGGAAGTCCAAATTGATTAATAACTGTAAGCGAAGATTCGGTTTAGAAAGGTTATTTCTTGAATAGCAGGATTTAGAGGGTTGCAGATAAGGGTACTCAGCGCCCTCTATTGGCAATCCCCTCATTTGTGACGGGGATCCCTCTGGAAGAATTCCCTAATGGCAGGCAACGGGTAGGCAAAATGACGGAAGGAGCGAGACAGAGGGATTCCGCCCCGTGCAGAGAAGAAAACCGACGTTCGTTGAAACAAGTGACCACAGATGAGGCTCCGGGAGCCACCGACAGGAAAAACGACACATGGGAGATTTGGGGATCAGGAAGGGTTATCGAGGAAGGCGTTCACTTCTTGAAGACGACCATATGCTTTGCCGGCTTCAGGGCTTTGGGGATAGGTCCGTACAAGTTGCTGGAAAACCGAACGAGCCATTGGTAGTTCACGTAATTCTAGATGTGAATAGGCGATTTTGAGTAGAGATGCCGGCACTTTATTGCTGGAAGGGTAGAACGCAAAGACTCGTTCAAATTCATCGATGGCTTCTTGAAACCGTCTGTCACCGTAATAACATTCACCCAGCCAATATTGTGCATTTGCGGCCAAAGGGGAGTCTGCAAACGTTCGCAAAAAGGTCGAAAACCCGGTGGAGGCTTCTCCAAAGTTTCCTTGACGAAGAAGGGTCATCGCCCGGTCATACGTCACTTGAGCGTTTCGCATATTGACACCACCGGAAGAACCCGGGGATGATTCCCCTTCTAGAGCCGGCAACGTCCTCGATAGCTGGGAAGAGGGAGCATACGCGGCGACCGACCCAGTCACAACCGGGTGAGAACTTTTCTTCGTAGATTGTAAGCCAGCCATCTCTTCTGACTGAAACGATGGTGGAGTGAGATGAGAAAGAAGATCTCGGGATTCTGCTGACCGCGCCGACGGATCGGGCATCCCGGGCATGGGGGTATTGGAGGAAAGCGGACCACCGTGTTGACCAGCCACCCGGGAGAGTTTTTGCTCGTGTTCATCCAATCGCCCCCCGAACGTGACACTGACTTTTTCTAACGTCCCCACCACCGACTGTATACTTCGCCGAACTTCTTCAAAATTCGCCTGGACTTGCTGCCCCTGAGCATCATGTTGTTGACTCTTGAACTCCACCTGTTTGCGTAACTCCGCGACATGCTGTTCTTGTTGGGTAACTTGTTGCCGAAGGGAAGCCAGCACCTGCTGGTAATCCACTAACGAAGTCCGAAATTCCCCCAACTTTCCTCCTTGCTCTGTCAGGAGTTCCTCTTCCCCTGCTAAACGATCTCGAAGCTGGTGCACCAGAGGCTCAGATTGTTGAAGCTGGGTTCGGACCTCCTTCATCTCCGTGTCATACTGCGCCATTTTTTTTGTTAACTCGCTGACCTGATGCTGATTCTTTTCGAGTCCGCCCCGAACCTGGGAAAGATCCGTCTCCTTCAAGGTGGCGACTTGATCCATCACTTCCGCACGGGCATGAAGTAACTCCTGAATCTCGCCCCGCTGTTGGGCGATAAGGGTATTCGCTTTCTCCAATGCTGCATTCGCTTCACTCCCGGCATGTTGAAGTGACGTTTTACTCTTATCAAGCTGGCTGATCTTGGCGTCCAACTCCCGTTTGATTCGTACCACATCCGCCTGCTGAGCTACACACCCTGCCAACATCGCGCTCAACGCCACAATGACAAATCGAATACTCCAACCATACAAAAACGGATGAGTGCTTAGCATAGTGTCTTCCTTAATTCTCTCAATACCCATGAACGAACCATGGCCGGCAAGAGACCTCTACCAATCCCGGCGGTCGGCAACATATGGCATTGGGGTTGAGGCCACACTGATATCCAAGACGAGATGAGCGCGCCGATTCTTCTGGAAACACGGTTCGGTCGAATCCCAACAGGCCGGATTCTCCTTACCGAATGACATAACATGGAGCCGCTCAGCAGGGACTCCCATGCTGGCGAGATAGGTTTTGGTGCGAATCGCACGCTTTTCACCTAAGACATGGTTATAGGAAGCGGTCCCGCGATCATCGCAATGTCCTTCAATGGTAATCTCCGCATGCGGATGAGCTTTCAGCCACTCCGCGTTGGCGCCTAATGTCGCCTTGGCTTGTTCATTGAGTTGAAAGCTATCAAATTCAAAATGCACATCCCGCAACCCGCTTTGGGCCGTCAATTGTTCGGCACGCGTTCGATTCCCCCAATAATCATTGGGAGCAACAGGAGACGTCAGATCTGAACCAAATGTATGGTCTTCCTGTATCATGGGGTCTTCCGCAAGCAGATCGGACAATGTTCCTGCCCCTTCAGGGAAATACCCTTCGCCAGCAGAGGTCCCTTTGTTTAATTCTTTTTCCGAAGCTCCCGTTGAAAAATCTCCCTCTGAGGCCACCACGGTCGGCGCGCCAGTTTTTTTGCCATATTTATGGACTCCATGTGAAGAACGATGTGCACACCCGGTGGCCAGCAACATCATCAGGATCACTATTCCCCAAACATAGATTCTGCGGGTTGATGAATGAACAGTCATGATGCGGACTCCTTGTTCAACGGCTACAGCGAACAAACCACCAAATGCCTCTATAAAATCGTCCACTATTTTTAAAAATGCAAAAACAAGGCCAAGGGATCCTGCCTAACAGGATAGGAACTCCTCGTCGGGACGTCTCAGTAACGGAAACACCCTCATTTGCGAACAGTCGAAAGAAGAATTGCACACCAATCATTCAAAATTCCATAGGTGGACTGCAGAGTTAGGGATTTCCGACCATGATCTGGATGAGAACCATTCCTTGAGCCATCCTCACAACATGGCACAATGGCCCAGGGGAGGATAAAGAAGGATTTGAGAGAAAAACCTGGACGGCAAAAGGAAACGCGTGCATACCTTACGCAGCATTTACTCAACAATCGTGGCTTTTCCTCAACGCGCTGACAGAACACCCCGACACGGAAGATGGCTAGGCGAGATGAGGCGTGCGTAGGATCGATGGAAATTTTGAGGAGGCATGTCAGGCACAGTCGGATGGAGATGAGGTGGAACGGGAGATACGCCCTCTCCTCCTCGTCCTAAAGGCTATCTGATGAAATACAAAAAATTTTCTATCTAGAGTGGTCCTGGAGCTTAGTTCTCGGGACGAATACAGGACGAGTCAGCGGGACAAGGACTATTCGGCATTCCATTCAGGGGTTGCGAAATACCAGCACTGCCCGCCGCATTCCTTAGCTCGATACATCGCCTGATCGGCAATTTCTAACAACCGATGCGGATCCGTGGAATCATTGGGATAGACCGAAATCCCGATACTGATCTGAATAGGAATAATTTCTTTACCTAATTGAATGGGCGGAATAAGGCATTCTAAAATTTTCTGCGCCACCTGCCGAATATCCTGAATATGCTCAAGTCCTTGGAGGATCACCGTAAATTCATCCCCGCACAAACGCGCGACGGTATCGGTCGATCGCACACAAGTCGCCAGCCGCTCCGCGACGACACGCAATACGCGATCTCCAGTTTGATGACCATAATAATCATTGATGGCCTTGAAATTGTCGAGATCCAAAAAGAATAACGCCAGTAAGGTCCCATTCCGCCTGGCTTGCGCCAACGCCTGTTCCAGGCGGTCTTCAAACATAATTCGATTCGGTAAATCGGTCAATGGATCGTGATAAGCCTGATGCTTCATCAGCAATTCTTGTGTCGTACGAGCCGTCACATCATGCAAGATCACCACAAAATGCGTGAGGTGTCCCTGCTCATTCACCAAAGGAGTCACGACTTGCTCAAAAACCAGAGATTCGCCATTGCTCCCCGTTTTCATCACCTTGGTCTTCACCCAACTGAGATCTTTGGCAGAGGAATCTGACAGGGGCCTCCTGACTTGCAGTTCCTCATGTGGGAACGAACTCAACGGAGAACCCAGCACCAATTGAGTTGAGGAGCCCTGCAAGGCGGCATAAGCTTTATTCACCCATTCCAAACGACCCTGCGGGTCTGTCACACACACCGCATCATGCATTGAGCCGATAGCCGCACTCTGCAATCGCCATTGATCCAGTTGCCTTCCACGCGCCATCAACCGTTCGATCTCATGGCCTAATGCCTGCAACCACCCGAGTACCGTCGGACCAAACGCCTGTGTACTCTCAGAACACACCACCAGCATACCGAAACAATCCTCCTGAAAAGCCAGTGGAACACCCCAGGCTTGATGAAACTGAAATCCGGGCGGAAACCAAGCCATGGCACTTGTGGGAGGACAACACGGAGAAAGAAGTGATATTTCAGAAGCCTCGCAGGCCTGAATCAACTCACCTTGCTGCGAAACCTCCCTCCACCATAGAGCCCCCTGTGACTCCCAATCAAAAACCGCAGTCATCGCATGCCCGCGTAACTGGGCCACACATCCCTTTCGCACAGTGGCCACCCACACAAAGGGAAACCCAAAGGCCCGCACAAGGCCATCACAAATCTGCGTCAGACACCCATCCATACTCTGGCCGGCAAATAATTGCGATTCGAGACTCTGCATCAAGTGGATAAAGGCCTGAGCGGAAGAGTCCTCCGCTTCCAGGGTCAATCCCCAATGCCACGCCCCCACCTTCTGGGACTGATCGAACATGGGCGTCACCACGCACGCGACTTTCTGCGATGGTCTTCCTGCTGGAAGAATCGTCAGCACCCTATTCAAGAACTTATGGGGGGCATCAAGCGCACGAAGATGGATTCGAAGAATCCTCCATTCCTCCTGAGCAACATAATCGGCAATGGACACCTGCCCCATCTCGGTCAGATCCATCCCCAGGATATCACCCACCACCTCATTGGCCATAAGGACCACACCATCACACGAAGTCACGAAATGGATCTGAGGTGTTCCTGGTAGAGAAATGGGAGCCGTCAGCGAAACTGTCGGATCGCTAACCGGAAGCAATTCACCAGTACGAGATGGGTCGGAATTTGTTGAAAGAATCTCGGTGAGTCGACCCGTCAATCGGTGAAGCGCCTGAGTGAGTTCCTGTTCTTGCGTATCGGAGAGGTCACTCGATTCAGCTTGAAAATCCCGCAAGGACTGTTCGAGTAAGTGGTGGAGTTGATCAAAAGTTGCCACAATTACCTTCCCCCGACGCAAGGAATGGAAAAACCACAGGGAGCATTCAGATAATAAAACCGATATCGATATCTTTTGGCAAGCCGTCCTGGTCGTCAACCCGTCAAAAGAGGGTCCGATTATTGTCGCCCATTCCCGAACCAAAGTATTCGTATCACACGCCGACAACTTATTCCTATGGAGGGAATGCTGGGTAGCCTATCAGGAGAACGTTCTAAGAATGAGGGGAAATCACTCCGGCCTCGGCATCGGCTTGTGCCTGAGCATAGCGCGCCACCGTCCCGATATCGGACCAATAGGCGGCATGAAGAAATCCAAATATTTTCGAGCCACGCGCAAGCTCATTCGTATAGGAGTCGATGATGGAAAACGGCGTCTCTGTAGGAGCATCGTGAAGGAGAGATGGATGGAGAATATGGACGCCTGCAAACATCCGTTCAACCAGAGGGCCAGTCAAATCGGCCTGGCGCATTCCCCGGCCATTGATTCTGAGGATTCGATTGTGTGCATCCGATTCCACGGCTCCCCATTGAGCCGCTTGTGGATCGTCGCGAAGCACCAACGTCGCTACACCACCATGAGTCTGATGAAATTCTATCAGTGCCTTCACATCCAACTCGATCAACGTATCGCCATTCATGACTAAAAACGGTTGCTGCTCAAAAAACCACTCAGCCGCTTTCAATCCACCGCCCGTTCCTAACAGGGTTGGTTCAGGAGAATACCTCACCTGCATATTCCAACGAGATCCGTCCCCGATCGCTTCTTCGATCACATTCCCTAAATAATGCAAATTGATGATGACGTCACGTATTCCACATGCTCGCAACAACAACAAATTCCAAACAATGAGTGGCGTCCCACCAACCGACAATAACGGTTTGGGAATCGTGTTGGTCAACGGCCGAAGGCGTGTGCCCAAACCCGCGGCCAAAATCATGGCCTTCATAAGAGGGGAGCTATTGCCATTCGGGAATATAAGGAGAGAGATGAGTGAGCAATCGGTGAAGTTGGGGGTATTTTTCTAAGTTGGCACGAACATTCTTCAACGTCTGAGGAATTGAGGCCAAAAAGCTTGGATTACCTTTTACCCGATCGATATAGACAAACCGACCGGCAGCCTTCAGATTGCGTTGAATACTGGTGAAGTCAAACAGCCGACGAAACGCTTCAGGGTCATGTAATAGCATGGCCGTTTGTTGCCGCAATGATAGGTTCTGACGCATCCCTTCCACGTACCGGGCAATCAAGCGGTCGATTAAGGACTCGTCCAGGGCGATGTAGGAATCCCGTAACAAGGAAGCCAAATCATACGTCACAGGCCCCATCAATGCATCTTGAAAATCGATGATGCCCAGCCGTTCCCCATCCACCATCAAGTTACGGGAATGATAATCACGGTGGGTAAACACTTGCGGTTGACTGGTCAACCAATCCGCCATTTTCTGAAATTCCTCACAGATAGGAACACAATCGTCTGAACACATGGGGCGCCCCTGTCTCGCCGCGATGCCATATTCCAAAAAATGGTCAAACTCCCACATATATAAAGAGACATCGAATGAGCGGGTAAACGCCAAGCAGGCAGACGCGGAAGGCTGTGAGGCACCCACATGAAGGTGAACCAGTTGATCGATCGCCTGACGATACAATCTTTCGACCACCTGCAATGGTGCCCCATGGCAGGCCTGAGCTAATGTCACATCCCCAAAGTCTTCCAGATAGAGCAGGCCTGCCGATTCATCATAGAAATACAAGGATGGAACCGACGCGCCATGAGCCTTCAAGTGTTTCAGAATATTAATGAACGGCAACTCAGCAATTTCGCTCCCCACCCCACTGACCGCCTCCTCAGAGGCTTTAAACCCTTCCGGATCGGCCAACTGCATCAGGATCAAAGACGAAACTGGAGCCATGGAAAGGTGCAAACGGTAATATCGGCGGTTCGAGGCATCGCCCGCCAACGACACACATTGTTCAAGTTCGGCGGTGAACGGGAGATGCTTGCGGAGAGTAGAGGATAAACGCGAGAGATCGAGAGCCGTCGAAGACAGGGAAGTTTGAGACGTCATTTCTGTCGATTATACGGCCATACCAACTTCTTGTCATCAATCGGACAAACTCATTTTGGCAATCAGATTCTCCTACCTAGGCTACAGTGGCTTGGATGAGCGGAGCGTTAAGGAGGAGCGTGCGCACGACCAAATAAGGACCTGCCTGCGCGAAGCCGCTCCGGCGAAAGCAGGGAACACTGCTGGCGACATCTTTCAACATTTGCATTAAAGATTGAGAACATGTTGACGATAAGTAGTAGTAAGAGAGGGAAACACCTCACAAGCCACCATAATCACCCACACATGTAAAGGTGCTCTATGGAAATCAATAATTTTTCCCCACCGGTGAACTCCCCCGCACGATCCGCTTCAACTGTAGAGGATGGAGATGTAGGCCAGAAGGGGAGCTTTTATAGCCGCAACCGGAAAAAACAACAAAAGAACATTGATCAACACTCCGAAGAGCCACCACCCCGCATAGATGGCTCAACACGACTCATTGATATCCGCGTGTAACCTCCGGTTTCTTTTTTTTATTTTTACGTATCCTTTCATTTGTGTTCCGGCCAATTCTTGTTCAGCCTGCCATACTTGCATCCGATACTGTGGAATAGTGGAGTGAAGCGTCAATATGTTTACTAAGCGCGAAAACAAGGGCGTATCTTCAAATTTGGATCACAGGAAGAAATACTCCGCTGATGAAGGACCAGATTTTTGGCTCTCATTCTTCGTTGAAGCACTAGCTATATCTTGAGGCTTACCGATAAATTTATCGCTATATGTAGTGTTTATCGTGCCATTTTGGGTATATTGTTTTTAAATTTCTTGATATATCCCTATATCCCATGATTTGGAACATACATGAGTTATAAAAACATCGGCGATTACGGGATTATCGGAGACCTCCATACCATTGCCCTTGTTGGTATCGATGGATCCATTGATTGGTGTTGCCTGCCGCGGTTTGATTCCCCCAGCCTGTTTGGAGCGATTCTTGATCATAAGATGGGAGGGTATTTCAAGATTGCCCCCGTCACAAAGGGCAATACTCGACAAATGTACCTGCCGGAAACCAATATTCTGCTGACCCGGTTTCTACAACATGATGGCGTCGGCGAACTCACTGACTTCATGCCTATCGAATCGGACGAAGCAGGATACCGGCCTCGCCGCCACCAAATTATCCGAATGCTCTCAGTTGTCCGTGGAACCGTCACCTTTCGACTTGAATGCGCGCCTGCATTTAATTTTGGCCGGGATCCCCATGACATCGAGACCCGACCGAAAGGCATCATCTTTCAATCCGGAGATCAATCTGTGGGGTTGGTCAGTCCCATTCCCCTTCATACGCGGGAAAACTTCGCGTATCAAGAATTCACGCTCCACCAGGGTGAAAGCCTGACATTTTTTTTGGAATATTTGGAAGTCAAGAACGGCGACCAGCTGTTATCCACCCCTGAATCCGGCGACGTAGCTTTTTGCAATACTTCCGCCTTCTGGCAGCGCTGGCTGGCGCAATGCCAATACGATGGGCGATGGCGGGAAGTCGTTCACCGATCCGCCTTAGCCCTCAAACTCCTGACCTATGCTCCCACCGGAGCCATTGTGGCCGCTCCCACGACCAGCCTTCCCGAAAATATCGGGGGTCCCCGAAATTGGGACTATCGGTATACCTGGATTCGGGATGCGGCCTTTTCTATTTACGGGCTCTTACGCCTGGGCTTTACGGTGGAAGCCAGCCGATTCATGGATTGGCTCAATGCCCGTTGCTGCGAACTCAATCCGGACGGATCCATCCAATTGATGTACGGCATCGACGGCCGCCGTGATCTGACGGAAGAAGAACTCCCCCATCTGGATGGCCACCGCAGTTCCCGCCCCGTGCGCATTGGCAATGGCGCTGCCTCCCAACTGCAAATGGATATGTACGGCGCGCTGATGGACGCCGTGTATCTCTATAATAAACATGGCGCGTCCATTTCATATGATCTCTGGGTGAACCTTTGCCGCCTCTTGGATTTTGTCTGCGACAATTGGGAGCAACCCGATGAAGGCATCTGGGAAGTCCGGGGAGGACGCCGTCATTTTGTCTATTCCAAAGTGATGTGTTGGGTGGCCTTAGACCGCGGCATTCGTCTGGCCGACAAACGAGGATTTCCAGGCAACCGGGCTCGATGGATGGCGGAACGCGACCGGATTTACCGGGAAATTATGGAACGGGGTTGGAATGCCGACATTGGAGCCTTTGTCCAATCCTACGATAGCGAAGCGTTGGATGCCGCCAACCTGATTATGCCTCTCGTGTTCTTCGTGTCTCCCACCGATCCTCGCATGCTCTCAACCATTGACCGCACCCTAGAACAACTGTCATTAGGGAGTCTCGTATACCGCTATGAAAACGGCAAGGCCGCATCAGATGGCCTGGATAGCGAAGAAGGCACCTTCAGCATGTGTACCTTTTGGTTAGTCGAAGCCCTGACGAAAGCCGGGCGATTGACGGAAGCACGACTGATCTTTGAAAAAATGTTAAGCTATGGGAATCATCTTCGTTTATTTGCCGAGGAAGTCTCACACTCGGGTGAACAGTTAGGAAATTTCCCCCAGGCCTTTACGCATTTTGGTCTCATTACGGCCGCCTGCAATCTTGACCTGGCTCTCAATACGAAACGTGCCGCCCACACTGTCGTGAGGCGTAATCGACCGTCATCATCGCCCTCACGTCAGGCTCATTGACGACTGAAGGGGCAATCACTCGGGCTCACAGGAGGATCGCACATGGACATCGGTTTCATTGGACTTGGCAAAATGGGGATGAACATGGTCACTCGGTTGAGCCAGGGAGGACATCGGGTCGTCGCCTACGACCGGTCGGCCGCCTTGATCACTGAGGCCGAAACGAAAGGGGCCACCGCGGCTTCGTCATTGGAAGATCTGATCGCCAAACTACCCAAACCGCGAGCCGTATGGGTCATGGTCCCGTCAGGCCAACCCACCGAAGAGACCGTACAACGTCTCGGGACCATTTTGGATGCCAACGATATCATCATCGATGGAGGGAATACCAAATTTCATGATGATGTCCGCCGGGCCGCCGACCTTCAGCCACGTGGCATTCATTATGTCGACGCTGGAACCAGCGGCGGTATTTGGGGATTGCAAATCGGCTATTGCTTGATGGTCGGCGGGAAACAGGAACCCGTCAAGCGATTGGCCCCGATCCTCACAACCTTAGCTCCCGAAAATGGTTGGGCCCATGTGGGGGGCCATGGCGCTGGACATTACGTGAAGATGGTTCACAATGGCATTGAATACAGTATGATGCAGGGATACGCCGAAGGCTTCGAACTCATGTCCAAGAGTGAATATAACTTGAATCTCGCCACAATCGCCGATCTCTGGATGCATGGCAGTGTGGTCAGATCCTGGCTGCTTGAACTGGCCGCCGGGGCACTCAAAGAGGATCCCAAACTGGAACAGTTACAAGGCTACGTGCAGGATTCCGGAGAGGGCCGGTGGATGATTATGGATGCCATTGAAAAAGACGTCCCGGTTCCCACACTGACGACCGCCTTATTCACCCGATTCCGCTCGCGGCAGGAGACATCCTTCGCGGAAAAAATGTTAGCGGCGCTGCGGAAGGCTTTTGGCGGACATAGTGTCCGGCAATAACCGGATTCTTGCGAGGTCGACATGTCACCTTCTGAACCATCCACGACGACTGAAGCACCCGTCATGGCCAACCGAACCGCAGCGACTCAACCGTGCACGATTGTCATCTTTGGTGCCTCGGGCGACCTGACGCAACGCAAACTCCTGCCGGCCCTGTACAACCTGCTCCTGGACGGCCTGTTACCGGACAATTTCGCCGTTCTGGGGTTAGGCCGAAAATCCCTATCGGATGAAGCGTTTCGCAAGATTGCCCGTGAGGGCATCGAACAATTTTCACGGCAAACACTTGAACCCAACAAGTGGAAGACCTTTCAAGGTCGCTTATTTTATTGTGCAGGGGATATTGCCGCCTCCGACTATTATGGAACAATCCGAGACCGCCTGAAAGAAATTGAATCACCATTCAACCTCCCCGGCAATCGCCTCTTTTATTTAGCCATTCCGCCAACCTCCTTTGCTCCCGCCTGCGAGGGACTCCAACAGGCCGGGTTAGTGGCTGCTCCTGACCAAGCGAGCACGTACTCCCGAGTCATTGTGGAAAAACCGATCGGACATGATTTGTCTTCCGCTCAGGCCATTAATACGGCCATCGGCAAGGTATTTGATGAATCCCAGATTTATCGCATTGATCATTACCTTGGGAAAGAGACCGTCCAGAATATTATGGTCATGCGATTTGCCAATTCCATTTTTGAACCATTATGGAACCATAAATACATCGATCATGTGCAATTGACCGTGAGCGAAGCCGTGACCCTTGGCAGCCGGGCCACCTATTACGAGGGAGCCGGAGCGCTTCGGGACATGGTGCAAAATCACATTTTGCAACTGCTGTGTCTGATTGCGATGGAGCCCCCCTACTCACTGGATCCGGATGTGGTGCGAAATTCCCGGATGGATGTCTTACGCGGACTGCGCCCCATTCGAGGGAAAGAAGTTGAACAGATGACGGTTCGCGCGCAATATGCACACGGAACCATTAAGGACCAGGAAGTGCCCGGCTATCGACGAGAGGAAGGGGTGCAACCTGACTCCACGACGGAAACGTATGTGGCCTTAAAAGTCTTCGTGGAAAACTGGCGCTGGGCCGGAGTGCCGTTTTACATTCGGACGGGAAAAGCGATGGCAACACGCGCCACAGAAATCGCCGTCCAATTCAAGGACATTCCCCAGATTTTGTTTAATGCCAATCCCCAAACTCCCCAGGCTCCGAATCTGCTCACGCTTCGCATTCAACCCGAAGAAGGCATGGCCCTCCGAATCATTTCGAAGGTTCCGGGCACCAAAGCTCAAACTCATCCTGTTGAAATGGACTTTCACTACGGTGATGCCTTTGAGGCACCTTCCCCGGAGGCCTATGAACGACTGTTGTTGGATGTGATGGCCGGCGATACGTCTTTGTTTATGAGGCGGGATGCCGTTGAAGCTTCGTGGAAATGGGTGACGGACATCCTCGAAGGATGGAGCGCGTACGAAACCAAATGGCTACCAGAGTATCCCGCCGGCAGCTGGGGACCAGTCGAAGCCGATCGACTGATTCATACGGGGGGTCACCATTGGCGAAAAATCTAGCCTCGCCTGGTGGGAAATAGTCAGGAGTGAGGCGTAAAAAACGGCCCTTCCCTCTCCAGATTTCTCACTCCTTACCCCTAACGCCTGACCCCTTACTTCTCACGATAGGTTCGCTGCAATCAATTGCTCGAGGCGAGCCAACCCCTTTTCAACATCGGCCCCGAGATGCAGACGAATAACCCGTCGTTGCCGACTGCTCAGACTTTGCATATCGCCCAATGCTTGCGCGGCTTTCAACACCCCAAACGAATAGGGCTCATCAGGAATTGAAAGATCCTCCCGATCATCACACGTCACCTGAATAAAGACCCCGGAATTGGGTCCGCCTTTATGCAATTGCCCGGTGGAATGGAGAAACCGAGGCCCATACCCTAACGTCGTCGCGACCTGTTTGCTTTCACGAATCTTGGTGCGAATGCGGTGAAAAATTTCATGGACGGCATCGGTACGTTCCACATAGGCATTGATGGCGAAATAATCGCCTGATTGGATACGAGAGAGATGCACGCTCAGCACAGCCTCCAAGGAGCCCTTCCCTTTGAAGACAGAGGCGTTCTGTTCATCGGTATAGACTGTGACATCGCCTTCGCTGAGCAATAGCGTGGAATCCGGCAAGGTGCCGGTCCGGGTAAAGGCTTCCAAATATTTCTTCGTATAATCCTTACTTTCCTGGACGTTTGGCTGATCGAACGCATTAATCTCTAACAGAGCTCCAGCCACCGCGGTCGCCATTTCCCATAAGAAAAATTGCTCACCAAGATTAATCAGGTCGGCGACGTTGATGCGAATCACCGGATGCCCGGCTTGCTCAAGTGCCTTCACCTTGGCTTCCTGCGTGGCATCAATCCCTTGTTCATATCGGATGTAGGCAAAGACCCGGTCTTGGCCGTACACCTCAGGGGCCCCTATGGGTTCCCCATCAACTGGAATAATTCCCTTTCCTTCTTTCCCCGTGCTTTCAGCCACCAATTGTTCTAACCACGCACCCAGATCCCATAGCGCCGGCGAGGTTACAATGGTGAGTTTGTCCTTTCCAGCCTTGGCACAAATGCCCAGGACCGTCCCGAGAATCACACCGGGATTATCCTGAGGAGGCACGCTGGCCCCACAGGAATGACGCATGCGTTCCGCCCGATACAAGAAATGCTCAATGTTCACGCCCATCAAGGCCGCAGGGACCATGCCAAAGTTCGACAGGGCCGAATACCGGCCGCCAATTTCTGGAACTCCCGGAAGAATATGTCGAAATCGCAGCTCCTTGGCCACTTGCTCCAGCAACGACCCAGGATCGGTAATGGCCATAAAATGGTCACCCGCCTTTTCCCCCACAACCTGCCGCATACGCTCAAAGAAATATTTCTGAAACACGAGTGGCTCGGTGGTAGACCCTGACTTACTCGCCACCACACACAAGGTGGTGGACAAATCGACCCGTTCTTCAAATGCCCTCACTTGCGAGGGCACCGTGCTATCCAGGACATGCAGCTCGGGATACCCGGGAATCAAGCCAAAGGTCATCCGGCACACTTCCGGGCACAGGCTGCTTCCCCCCATACCCAGAACCAGGACATGTTTGAATCCTGCGTTTTTAATCTCCTCCGCCAACGCCTGCAATCGGGGTAGACCGGGAAGTTGCTGTTCCGTGATTCGCAACCACCCCAGCGCATTCCGAATGTTCTCATGATGAGCGGGATCGTGATGCCAGACGGTTGGATCCTTGCTCCACAAACGGCGAACCAGATTGGTATGTTGAAATTCTTTGAGCGCCTCGTCTACCTTCATCTGAACCGAGCCAACCGAATAGGTGACCCGGTCCACTTTCTCGCCTAAGATCAACGCCCGCTTTCGGCTAATCACTCCCATTAGCTGATCAAAGGCATCCAAAAATAATTGTGCGCCATCCTTCAAGAGGGTGTTGGTGACCTCCTCCATCGAAATTCCGACTTCGGCCAACTGCTGCATGGTCACTTTCGCTTCAGCCAGGCCCTCCTGGATCGTATTTTTCACCGTTCCGTTCTTCCGGAAAGCGGCAAACGTCGCTTCCGGCATCGTGTTCACGGTATCCGGACCAATGAGATTATCGACATAGTAGGTATCCGGGTATTTGGGATTTTTCGTGCCGGTGCTGGCCCAAAGGACCCGCTGAACCCGTGCACCCTCTGCTTTGAGGGATTGAAATTCGGCACTCGCAAAGATCTCTCGAAAGGTCTGGTAGGCTAGCTTGGCATTGGCAATGGCGACCTTTCCCAGGAGACCTTCCATCTTCGCTCGTGGACCGGGACGGGATTCTTTGGTGATTTTCGCGTCTAATGTCTTATCTATCAGACTATCGATCCGGCTCACAAAAAAGCTGGCCACCGAGGCGACGCGATGCAAATTCCCCTTATGCGACGCCAACCGTTTCAACCCACGGATATAGCTCCAGGCAACCTGCTCATACATCACCACACTGAATAAAAGAGTGACATTGATATTGATGCCTTGGGACAGAAGCTCCTCGATGGCGGGTAGCCCTTCCGGAGTTCCAGGCACTTTAATCATGACATTGTCCCGGCCCACGGTTTGCCACAAACGGACCGCTTCATCGATGGTACCTTGTGTATCAAAGGCCAAATCCGGAGAGACCTCCAAGCTCACATAGCCATCACGACCGTCCGAGGTGTCATAGACGGGCCGCATCAGATCGGCTGCATCCTGGATGTCTTGAATGGCCACTCCCTCATAAATCTGTTTAACGCTCGTGACCAGAGACGCCACCTGTGCAATCGCTTCATCATAGTCCGCACTCCCCGCAATCGCTTTTTCAAAAATTGATGGATTCGAGGTCATGCCCATGAGCCCATCGTTCTCAATAAGCCTCTGAAGTTCTCCAGATGTGATCAATCCCCGCCGAATATAGTCATACCAGGGACTTTGTCCCATCTCACGAAGCTGCACAAGTGGATTCATAGTCACGTTCTCCTTAGAAAGAAAAGACTTAACGTTGAGCCGTCGTGGCATGAGATTGGTGCCGTGCGATCTGCTCCTTGGCAGCCGCCACCACATGCTCAACCGTAAATCCAAATTTTTTGGCTAATTCCTTAAGCGGAGCGGAGGCGCCGAATGATTTCATCCCTATCGACTGACCCTGGGTACCGACATAGCGCGCCCAGCCAAAATCGGCTGCGAGCTCGACTGATACCCGCGCGGTGACATCGGGGGGAATGACCGAGCGTTGATAGTCTTCCGATTGTTGTTCGAACAATTCCCAAGAAGGCATACTGACGACTCGACTTTTTATCCCTTCGACCGCCAATTGCTCATGGGCTTGCACGCACAATGGCACTTCGCTTCCCGTGCCGAGTAATAACACCTCGGGGAGGCCATCGGACGGGTCCGCCAACACATAGGCGCCTTTGGCCACGCCGGACGCAGACGCATATTTCATTCGATCCAACGTGGGAATCGCCTGCCGGGAGACAATCATAATCACCGGTTCGTGCCGCAGCTCCATAATCACCTTCCACGCTTCGACAATTTCGTTGGCATCTCCCGGGCGAAACACCATTAACCCGGGAATCGCGCGAAGCGACGGGATTTGTTCAATAGGCTGGTGTGTCGGTCCATCTTCTCCTACCCCAATGGAATCATGGGTAAAGATATGCACGACGGGAATTTCCATCAAGGCACTTAACCGGATGGCCGGTCTGGCATAATCGCTAAAGATGAGAAAACCTGAGCCATAGGGGCGGACTTTTGACAAGGACAGCCCATTCAGGATAGCGCCCATCGCATGCTCCCGAACGCCAAAATGAATATTTCGTCCTGATGGATTGCTGCCGGTCAAATCCCCGGCTCCCTCAAAGGTCAATCGGGTCTTCGTGGAGGGAGCCAAGTCTGCGGCTCCGCCAAGGAGCCAGGGAATATTCGCCGCCAAAGCATTCAACACGATCCCGGACACTTCTCGACCGGCAAGCCCCTTGGCATCAGGCGGGAAAACAGGAATTTTGCTGCCCCAACCATCGGGCAATTGTCTATGCTGCATCTGATACAAGTGACCAGCCAATTCCGGATATTTGGCTTGATAGTCTGCAAAGCGGGCCATCCACGCGCTACGCAAATCTTTGCCTCGTTTCCCAATACCCTGCTGGAAATGAGTCGGTACGTCATCGGGCACAAGAAATCTGGCGTCTTCCGGCCAACCATAATTGCGTTTGGCCAATCGGATTTCTTCTTCACCCAATGGTTCACCATGAGCCGAATGCGTGTCCTGTTTATTCGGAGCACCATACGCAATATGACTATCCACAATGATCAGCGTCGGACGATCTGATTCCTTCAAAAACGTGCCAAATGCGCGATCCAGCATATTGAGATCATTTGCATCCCCCACACGGGTCACATTCCAGCCATAGGCGATAAAACGGGTGGCCACATCTTCGGTAAAGGCCAAGTCCGTATGGCCTTCAATTGTGATCTTATTGTTGTCATAGATCCAACAGAGATTCGACAATTTGAGGTGTCCGGCAAGAGATGCCGCTTCCGATGACACCCCTTCCATCACACACCCATCACCACAAATGGCATACACATTGTAGTTAAACATTTCAAAATCGGGACGATTGAAATAACCGGCCATCCATCGTTGCGCAATCGCCATGCCGACACTGGTCGCCACCCCCTGACCTAATGGACCGGTCGTGGTTTCGATGCCCGATGTCCAACGATACTCAGGATGACCAGGGCATTTGCTCTCTAATTGCCGAAACCGTTTAATATCCTCCAACGTCACCGAAAGCTCACCCAATTGCTCATATTGTCCGTTCACCGTTTTCACGCCACAGAGATGCAACAGGGAATAGAGCAACATCGACGCATGCCCGGCCGAGAGAACAAACCGATCTCGATTCGGCCAGATGGGATCGTCTGGATCAGAACGCAAGATCCGATTCCAGAGCCAATAGGCTACAGGGGCCAGGGCCATCGGGGTACCGGGATGCCCGGAGTTCGCGGCTTGCACCGCATCCATCGATAAGGTACGAATGGTGTTAATACAAAGCTGGTCCAGCGAATCGCATGCGGGTTTCATTCTTGCTCCTTCGTTATCCATAATAAGTGAGCTATCTCGCGTGACGAGGGTTCATTTTGTAAGAAAGGCGAGTATTTGTATCGTATCATAGGTCATCCTTCCACTCTACATAGTATCCCATTAGGTTCTTCGGTAAACGGCAATGTCGACTAAATGGAAGAAACAGAGGATTGCCCTTGGACGAATGACAAAATGGGGCCTGATGAATAGGACGAGTTGCCAATCCCATGAACCTGTCATTATGATTTGAACCTATGAAAGTCCATCTTAGCCATCCCACCCGTGACGTCGTCATCCAAGGCCCTAAACGGGTTGCAGACATATTCAAAGAACTCAATTTGATCCCTGAGGCCTTCTTGATCATACGCGGGCAGGATCTCATGACCGAAGACGAAACCGTGGCGGATGGCGATAGCATTGAAATCCGCCCGGTCATTTCCGGAGGCTAACCCATGCGCTGCCGAAAATGTCCGAAACGGGCGGTGCTGGGACTGCCAAGGCACAATACGGCGTTTTGTGGAGACTGCCTCACGGAATTTTTGCGAACCCAGGTACAACGGGCCATTAAGGCTCAACAGATGTTTTCCCCTGAAGATCGCATTCTGGTTGCCGTGTCCGGAGGAAAAGACAGCCTGACCCTTTGGGAAATTCTGCTGAAATTAGGCTATCGAGTCGATGCGCTGTATGTTGATTTAGGCATTCCCGGGTATTCCAGCCGATCAAAAGAAAAAGTCGAACAGTTTGCCAAACTGGTGGCTGAACCTTGCGGCTCCCAACTCACCATTCATACCGTGGAAGAAGATGCGGGAGCGGGAATCAAAGAATTAGCCAATCTGATCAAGCGACCCACCTGCTCAGCCTGTGGCACCATCAAACGGTATCAATTCAATCGGGTGGCCTGGCAAAACCACTACGACGTGATGGCCACCGGCCACAATTTAGATGATGAGGCGGCCAGACTCCTCGGCAATGTCCTGCAGTGGCAGGAAGAATATTTGCAGAAACAGTCGCCAAGCCTCCCCGCATCTGTCGAAGGTTTTGCCAAAAAAGTGAAACCGCTCTACCGAATGACCGAACGGGAAATTGCCGCCTATGCCGTGGTCAACCGGATTGACTACCTGGTCGAAGAATGCCCGATGGCCAAGGGCGCGAAGATGTTGGTGTATAAAGACGCACTGAATCGCTTAGAAGCTGAATCCCCGGGAACAAAGCAACGGTTTTATTGGGGGTTTCTTGATAGACAGGAAAAATCGTCTTCTGTCGCACCCTCTATGAGTGAAATCGACCAAACCACATTGCAACCATGCATCGTGTGCCGCCAACCCACGACTGCCGTAACCTGCTCCTTCTGCCGCATGATGGCCCGCGCCAAAACCGCAGTGAAGTAACCGCACTATTTTTCTTGGTCATTCTCGATAGCCCGCAGAGTATCGACGGTAGAGTCGCAACGATCCCGCAAAAACCCGCCCTCCTTCCCTTTTTTCAAACACTAAAAAGTAAGCAGTATGTGGCCTAATGATGTAGGAATCATTTTCATTGCCTCGTTTCCCACGGTGCCAATGAAAAATAGGATTGAGAACTCTCCACCTCAACTCTACGGCAATGAAAAAAAATATCTCCGGAGAATATAGAGGAAAGATGCCAGGAAGCATCACAAACAATTCAACAATATCCTGGCACCCTTGAACAAACGGAGAGTTTGCCAATGTGAAGTTATTCGGGGAGTTCGATGCCGCCGCCTTCGAGGTCGGTGTCGATGCCGGTCAGCTCCATTTTGTTACCGACCCGCCACCATTCCGGGGAGACTTCAGATAAGGTGCCTTTCGAGGTATAAAATTTGGCTGCGGGGATGGCCACCGCTTGGTGAGGCTTTTTGTGTATGTCCATGACGAGGGTTTTCAGGGTCGTATCTTCCACCTTGACCCTATCCGGTAGCTCCGTGAGGACAAACCGATCGCCAGGGTTGTGTTCCCAGACATTGCGTTGCAACTTGGCCACTTCGGTCCCCGTGGGCATAAACACACCCATACTTAACGCCAGTTTTTTCTCCTCTTCCAACCACTCAATGCGAAGCTGTTCCTTGCCATGAGCGATAAAGACGCCATTGGTATTCCGGAGAGTATTCGTTCCCAGTTCGATATCCATCGTTTCCTAATCCTTTCTCGGCTGGCAATCCGTGAGGATCCGATTATTCACAATAGACCCGGAGAGTTCAAGTCGAAGAATATTTTCGCAGAATCAACGTGTTTAGTCCCTACTGTTCCAAGGACTTCATCTGGTCCGATGGGTCATCCTGGTTTTTCAAGAACATCAGACAGACAAGGCCAAGGAGAATCCAGAGAATTTCTCGCAATCGTCGAATAAGGGCAAAGGTGATTCCCGTCACTTCCGAATACCCAAACGTCATCAACAATAACGTGTATCCCCCTTCTTGTGCACCAAGACTTCCAGGGATAAAAAACGTCCCCCCTTTAATCAAGACCGTGAGCGCGGCGATGGAGATGGAGGTCCACACATCAAGGCTCACATCGAGAAAGTAGAGGATGGCATATACCTCAAGCGTTTCCATCAGCCACGCCAGGAAAAATATGGCCAACGCCGCATAAAAGGTCTGCTGGTGCTGGGAATAGAAGCCCCGGATTGTGCCGTCAAGCTCCTGTAGTTGAGGCTCTCGTTTTTCAAGAAAGCTCAATTGGATACGGCACGCTCGCAATAGGCGCAAGCACCCCATGCCGATGCCGTGGCGTTGGAGCATCACAAACAGCCAGACGCCAGAGGCTAAGACTCCCAAACTGACCAACATCGCCACCCAATAATGACCTGAATCCCCAAGAATCCAAAAAGCCAACGCCAATCCCAGCAAGATAAACAGCGCTTGGGCGAAGGTCATGGTGGTCTTCGCGGTAATCACGGACGCCAACCCATCTACCATTGGAACCCCGTATCGTTTCAGGAGATAGGCCTTCAGGGGCTCCCCACCCACATAGGCCGTGGGAGTCGTGACATTCACGGTTTCGCCAGCCATCCTGATGGCAAACAACCGCATGAACCCGACTCTTCGAGCATGGGAACCTAGAGTAAGTTGCCATCCTAAGGCTTCTAACCCATACACGAGAATCATGGGAAGGAGGATGAGCCCGAGATGAAGGAGACCTAATTGAGAAACGGTGTGCTGAATCGGTTCGAGACCGATGTGAAGAACAATCCCGACCAGGGCCGCGAGGCCAACGATCAGGAAAAGCAGTTTAAGCACGAGAGATGAGACTTCGACGAAGCATCCAGGCCATCGACATCACAAAGACCCACGAGCCAATCGCGGCCAGAGCCAAAAACCAGTGCAGGAAGCCAAACCCTGCACTGAGCAACACCATGACCGAAAAATCCCGATTGGCGACATGGCCCAACATAAATTCAATTTTGGCCCGTTCCTGTTCTGTGAGCTGCCGAAGCTCACGAGGACGAGATCGCAAGTGCCTGGCATGATTGACTAACAGCAACGACACGACATTCGCTAGGACCGCGGAGGCCCCGAGCAGAAGGGGGAGGTGCGTGTGCTCCCAGGGGCCATGGAGAAACGCCCCGCAGGCGATGGCAGCAAACAACACGATGTGCACCACATTGTCTGCCCAAATATCCAGTTCTTGCCCAAACTTGGATTCGGAAAACGTCAGCCGGGCAACCTCCCCATCACAACAATCAATAATCACAGACAATTGCAAAATCAGCCCACCAAGAATGGCGAGTTCCCAGGACCCAGGCACAAACAGCGCCGCGGCCACCAGCCCCGCGGCCATGGACACCATCGTAATCGTGTTCGGTGACCATCCCAACCGCAAAAAGCCCCTGGTGAGCAGACCGGAACATTGACGATTCACATACCGATCCACCAACCCGTCCAAGCCGCCTTTGAGTGTTTGGAGTTCGTGCAACAACGTCCGTTCAGCCAATTGCGGCCCCTTGGGCCCACGGACATCTCTGAACCAATGGGAAGCTCCGCCAATGGTTTGAATCGCCCCTTCCACTGCCGCTTGTTCCAAGGCCAACCGAAGCGGATTGGTGCCATTGGCATGCAACACGCCTGAAATACCTAAGAGCCGGGCGGGAAGAACCAGAAGATCCCCAACCAGCGGTAACCGGCTTCGATCATGAGTCTGAGCGTTGGCTTTGGGCTGTGACGGCTGGGATAGTGCCTGGTCATGGAAGACCACCGTCGACGTTGATTGTCCTTCAAGCCCTTCAGGCCGGAACGCCACCCCGGGATTTCCCCTGTGATGCCCTTCCTCAGGGTGCCCAACGACCACGACCGCCTTCCCTTGAGATCCTTCAGTTCGCAAGCGTTGGACCAATGCGGGAGCGTACACCGTATGGCAACCCACGATCATACAGGCTCCATTGACTTCCTCAGCGAGGGCTTCCCAAGTTTGAGGGTCATGAGGAGGGAATTCCCTGACCGGCAGCCAACGAACTGCAGCCTGTATGCGGCTATCATCACGAAGTAACTGACGAAGAGCTTGTTCTTCGGCCCCAACCAACACCCAAATTTGGGAGATTCCGCCTCGCTGCAACGTGAACACCGCTCGTTGAAACAGCGTCATGCCGCCGACACGAGTCAGCGGACTGGGAACCGCTTCGCCCGTCCCAGCGCCTCCCGAATCAAAAACGCCGACCGACGTCAATAAAATTGCCGTATCGACCGCGTGGGTGGCTTCTTGTTTAAGTGTTCCGTCCATACACTCATTCCTACGATGTCAGTGCGGTCGTTCTGGTATTCTCCTCTAAATTCATCACGGCAGGCAAGATCTCAGAAGCGGCTCGGGCTATATCCTCAGGAAAATCAATTTCTATCCACGGAAGACCCCCGATTTTCTCGTATCCCACCGATACCTCCCGAAAAAACCCTTGTAGCGCGTCCTCATATTCCATATCCAGCGCTCCTGCTTCGACATAGGCCTGGACCGATTGCAACAGCGCTGGAATATCCTGTTGTTGGACTTTGAG
The DNA here is from genome assembly GCA_029864405.1 of Nitrospirota bacterium. Lineage (GTDB taxonomy): Bacteria > Nitrospirota > Nitrospiria > Nitrospirales > UBA8639 > Nitrospira_E. Next base: position 5,317 of record JAOTTP010000005.1, on the reverse strand, counting down.
AAACCCGACCCCTTCGCCGGCCTCATCATAGGCGGATGGCAAGGTTTTACTTAAGGTGAGGACTCGCCCAGCCTTCGCAGCAATCATACATTCTTCAGATTCCTGCTTCACCGTCTCATCCATTAACAAGGCCGTCGGGAAGGAAGAATGGAGCAATCGTGCCAAAATCGTTGGGGCATACAGAACATCGGCATCCATCAGCACCACATCGTCATCCATTTCAGACCGTGCCGCCCACAGTGACGTCATGCTCCCACGCGTAAACTGTTCATTCACCACCCACCGGATATCGTGGGCAAAGGGGTCAGCGGCCATGGCTTTTCGAATATGGTCTTGAGCGAACCCCACGACCAACACCACCTGTCGCACACCCAATTGCCCCAGGTTTTCGACATGCCGGGATAACAATGTCCTCCCGCCAATATCGACCAGGCATTTCGGTCGACCCTGCGTGACACCTTGCAATCGTTTGCCGACACCTGCTGCAAAGATAATCGCTTTCACGCTCGCGCCCCCGATAGTGTGGCCTGAAAAGCGGAGAGAAATCCCTCAATATTCTGATTGGTCAGGGCCCCAATATTGGCGACCCTGAAAATTTTCTCTTCCAAATGTCCTTGTCCGGCATAGATCACATAGCCGGCTTGCTTTAACTCGTCATGCAGCCTTTGGTAGGCACACCCTTCCGGAAGATAAAACGCCGTTAAGGTATGACCTTGAAGGGCAGGAGCCAGTACCGGCTTCACCCCCCACTCTTCAAAACGTGTCCGGATGGTGGTGGCATAGCCGTGAAATCGTTGAATCCGATTGTCGAGGCCTTCTTCTAAGAGTTCATTCAGGGCCTCCCGGAAGGCATAATAGACCTGCACGGCTGGAGTAAATGGGATCGTCCCCCGCTCCTGCTCTTCATAATAATTGGCCAGATTCAAATACCAGGACCGCTTAGGATACTTTAGCACCCGCTCCATAAAGCCTTTTCGCACCAGCACAAACGCCGCACCTGGAAGTCCTTGAATACATTTCTGAGCGGCCCCCGCGACCATGTACAATTTATTTCCGGCAATATCCAGCGCTTCTCCGCCCAGCCCGCTCACAGAATCCACCATAAACACCCGATTATGCCGGTCCACGATCTCCGCAATGTCCTTCACCGGATTAATCAATCCCAGCGTCGTTTCATGATGAACCATAGCGACGGTGTGCACTTCCGGGTGTTGCTTCAGCGCCAAATCAACCGTCTCCGGATCCGGGACGACTCCCCAGTCATATTTTAAGTCCGGCGTCCCCAAACGGTGCGTCATCAGCATGGAAGACATCCGTTGCCCATACACCCCATTGTTAATCACCATCGCCCGCTTCCCCATAGGGATGCTGGACATTAACGCTGCTTCCACGGCCGCCGTGCCGGAACCCGTCAAGACAATGGCGGTGTACTCGTCTTCCTCCCCAGGAACGAAAGCCTTCAGCAATTTATGCCGGATATCAGCCAGTAATTCCGAACACTCCGACTCTCGATGACAGATATCCGGTTGACGTAACGCGTTACGGACTCTTTCAGACACATTGACCGGACCGGGATTGAGTAAAATCATGAATCCTCTTCCTTTACACGCTTACACGCTGGCGATTAGGCTTCCACGCGAACACATCCATGTTGTCGTTAGGTGACACTCCCCTTAAACCGTTTCGTCAGCTCAGCCGGGCTCAAGGCAATCCGATCCGCTTCCTCAAGCTGTTCATTCACCTTGACCAACAAAAAGCTCGGCCCGTCCTCCCCTAACATTGCTTTAAACTCATACACAATATCTTCTCGTTCCCAAACTCGTTCGACATTCTGATATCCCGCCGCTTTCGCCATTTTATCCAGGCCCACAACCCTGGAATAGGTGGGTTGATTGCCGGTGGTGCCATACACCTCGTTATCGAACACCACATGAATAAGATTTTTCGGCCTCAATGCGCTAATGGTGGCCAAGGTGCCAAGACTCATCAGCACATTTCCGTCACCATCAAAAACGACCACCGTTTTTTCGGGCTGGGCCAGCGCCAATCCTAATCCGATACCAGCCGTCGCACCCATCGAGCCAATCATATAAAAGTTGTGAGCCCGATCACGAAGTTTACAGGCTTCACGGGAGGGAAACCCATTGCAGACAATAAGCAATTGATCAGTCATGAGTTCCAACATGGCCGCCATCGCCTGCGCCCGACTCTGCATCACACCTTCTTCCGGACCAATCATCTTCAAATCTCCAACACAATGGTTAGTGGTCAGCGTTGACGACCAACCCGTTGACCAACTCACAGAGCAGGAGTTGCGGATTGGCTACTCTTTCCTAACGAGACCGAGTCGAGTACGCCTGACAGGGCCATGCGGACTGCTCCTCAACATCCCACTAGGGTTGAATGGTTTTCACGATGCCCTTTTTTAACAATAACGCCACAGGGATTCGCTTCTCCATAAATGTAGTGGCCGTCCATTTCAGATCCTCCACAATCGTCTCCTGCGACAACGTCCGATGTGGAATCCGCACCGTATCCAAGAGCGTCGTCATGGTTTCCCCCATCACCAGATGCTCTGGAGCATCCTTGCCTTCAAAGCCACGCCAGGACACCAACAGCAAACAGGGAATCTGATAAATCAAATTGAGAGAAGCCAGGACATTGAGGGCATTGCCTAAGCCGGAGTTTTGCATCAACACCACCGGGATTTTCCCGCCCAGGTAGGCTCCCGCGGCCATCGCCACCGCTTCATCCTCACGGACCGCCGGGGTATACAACCGTTCTTCCGTCAAATGGGCAATAATGCCACCCAAAATCGTGTCCGGAACACCGGTAAAAAAATCGAACCCAATGCCTTGCAGGCCTTTCACAAAATCATCAGCTTCCAACATGGTTTTACTGCTCATAGTCTTAGACCCCATAACATCCCCCCGTCTTATCGACACATGAGACGCCCACGTCACACAAGCATGATCGGGGTAAGGGTACCTTTAGGATTGTGAATAACAACGGCTTCGGCAACAAACAATGCGCGCCGGAAATGAGAGGCGATTATAGCCCAGGGTAGGGGTATTCTCAAGAAACTGGCGGCATGCGGTTGCGAGGAAATTTCAGAAAAGAGTAGACTAGGTCCCCTTTTCAAACAACAATTGGGAGATCTAGCTTTCAACTCATGAAAAAATCTCGACCTTCCCCACGATCGGGCTATTCGGAACGGCATGCCAAGAGCGGGATTGCCGATAAACTACCTCGTATCGAAACCTGGCCTAACCAATATCCGGGCTACGAAATTACCATAGAGATTCCGGAATATACGGCCATTTGTCCCAAGACAGGGCTCCCTGATTTTGGAACAATCCGATTGACCTATGTGCCGGACAAATCCTGTCTGGAATTAAAATCCCTTAAAATGTATATCCACGCCTATCGAAACCTCGGCATCTTTTATGAGAATGCGGTCAACAAAATTCTGGCCGATTTCGTCAAAGCCTGTCGTCCAATCTCAGCAACTGTGACTGGAGAATTCACCGCCAGAGGTGGGCTCCGCAGCGTTATCCAAGCCCGCTATCCTCCTCAATAGGGCCTCTCGTTTCTCAGCCTGCTTTTCCAGTAAATCTTTGATTTTTGTGGCTTTAATGACGATCAAAAAAGTTTTTGATCGTGTCGACTACATACTGGAGTTGATCCGGTGTGAGTTCCGGATAAATGGGGAGAGAAAGCACCTCTTGGGAGAGCTGTTCCGAGACGGGGAAATCGCCTTTGTGATACCCGAGAGCCTGGTAACATTCCTGAAGGTGGAGAGGGACGGGATAATAAATCCGGTTTCCTATTCCGTGTTGGGTCAGATAGGCACTGAGTTCGTCTCGCTGTGGGGTGCGAATGGTGAATTGGTTGTAGACATGACTATTGCCGGATGCCACGATCGGTAACGTAAGCCGCTCATCCAGGTTGCATGCATGAAACAGCTGCTGGTAAGAGGCCGCATGGGCTTGGCGCTTGGCGGTCCACTGAGCCAAATGCTGAAATTTCACCTGGAGGATGGCCGCTTGCAGTGCATCCAACCGGCTGTTCATCCCGATTAAATGATGATGATATTCTGAACGGCTCCCGTGCACACGCAAGAGTTGCAGTCGCTCGGCCACCAGCGGGTCCCGCGTGGCAATCAATCCGCCGTCACCAAATCCCCCTAAATTTTTCGACGGGAAAAAGCTGAAGCACCCCGTGCGTCCAAACGCTCCGGCTTGGACACCGTTTCGAGCGGCACCGATGGCCTGACAGGCGTCCTCAATGACCGGGATTCCCTGTTCGTCTGCGATCCGAATGATTGTTTCCATGTCCGCGCATTGCCCAAAGAGATGGACCGGAAGAATGGCTTTGACGTCGTGAGTGAGAATATCGGCTAACCGGGTGGGATCAAGATTGAACGTATCAGACGTCACATCCACAAACACTGGACGGGCATGAAGCCGGGAAATCACCCCTGCGGACGCGAAAAATGTAAACGGAACCGTCACGACGCGATCGCCCGGTTGAATCCCTATCTCCATCAACGACAACAGTAACGCATCGCTTCCTGACGCTACTCCAATCGCATGGTCCGTGCCGATGTATGACGCCAGGGTTTGCTCCAGTTTCTGAACATGGGCTCCCAGAATAAAACTTTGCTCCGCACACACCTCTTCCAACACCATCTGAATGTCCTGTTTGATGCCGGCGTATTGGGATTTCAAATCAAGAAGGGGTACGTTCACGATGTGACGACTCCATGAGGTGTTTCGAGTAGATGAAAAACCGGTTGAATGGACAGCAATTGACTAATCACGATGTTGTATCTCACCAGGTAAGACGGAAGGCCAACCATACCAACAACGTTTTCTGAATGCTAGGAGCCTGTCGGGCTTGGGGAATCGAAAGCGAAAAAACGGCTGAGCGAGGGGAGATTTTGACGATTTCGCCGGCCCTATAGTGGAACTATGGACCAAGAAAGCCCTGAAATATGAACCGCTTAGACATTTTTGCAGCCGATTCTTCCTAAGTCCGACAGGCTCCTAGAGGCAGACGTCTGTGTCGTTCACCCGCCGCTGGAGGGCAACAGGGCAAACAAGACGGCATACCGACAACCTTTGCCAATCCCCATGAACAAGAGGGCGCCAACCCAGGTTATTCGCAACCACCCTGCCGCCAGACACAGCGGATCACCAATAAAGGGCACCCAGGACAACAGCAGCACTGGACTTCCCAACCGGCGAACCCGTTCCACTGCCAGGCGCTGAGCCGGCTTGGTTAACTCAATGAGTGGATACCACCACCCGCTGAG
>JAOTTP010000157.1 GCA_029864405.1 Nitrospirota bacterium | reverse complement strand
AGAAACCCTTCGCCGGAGCCCCGGAAATTCCCAGTCTCTTCGACGTATTGAAGAAGAATAATGTTGCCGAAGAAGACGTCAAGTTCATCGAGCTCATCACTTCGTCGAGTGAGTTCGGCCGGCCGTTCGTGGGGCCTCCGGGGATACCCGAGGATCGGGCCAAAATTCTGCGCAATGCATTTCAAGCCGTGCTCACGGATACCGAGGCCCAGGACGAGGCGAAAAGAATCAACCTCGATGCCGATCCCGTGAAGGGCGAGACGCTGCAGGCGATGGCGGTGGAAGTTATCGGCGCGTCGCCGGCAATCGTCAAGCGCTTTAAAGAACTGATCGGGGCGAAATAGGGGGGTGACATAGGGCCGAATCGCTGGATGGATAGGATTCGCGCTCTAACAGGCTGGTGTACAATTTTCCGTTCACCCTTCGAGAACCAGGATGAACGGAGGAACGTTGGATGTCATCGAAGTTTTTCCGCTCGTGCTGAGGCTCTCGAAGCACGAGAGCCATTCAGCAGCCTGCTAGAGGGTAACGGGAGGCGACATTGGTTTTTGAAGCTTTCATTTCCGGTCTAGTGAATGTCCTGGCATGGCCCGCCATCGGATTTCTTCTACTCGGCGCGGCGGTGGGCTTTGTTGTGGGTCTGCTCCCGGGATTGGGAGGGCTATCCACGCTGGCCTTGATGCTTCCTTTCGTCTACACCATCAAGGATCCGATCACGGCCTTCTCGTTCTTGCTGGGAATGCACGCGATTACAGGAACCACCGGGGATATCACTTCGATCCTGTTTGGCATCCCCGGTGAGGGCACGGCCGCGGCCACCATCATGGATGGTTACCCGATGACCAAAAAGGGTGAGGCCGGCAGGGCGCTGGGCGCCGCGATCATGAGTTCTCTGGTGGCCGGGATCGAGGGAGCCATCATTCTCGCGATATCCATTCCGATCATGCGCCCTCTGGTGCTCTTTTTTGCATCGCCGGAGTTGTTTCTACTCGCGATCCTGGGCATCACGTTCATCGCCTCTCTCAGCGGGGATTCCCTGTCCAAAGGGCTCCTGGCCGCAGGGATGGGCTTGATGCTCTCCACCATCGGAGTGGATCCGCAGACAGGAGTCCTGCGGTACGGCATGGGGACCCTCTATTTGTGGGATGGACTTAGTCTCATTCCCGTGGTTATCGGACTGTTCGCGATTCCCGAAGTCGTGGATCTGTCCGTCAGGGGCACGAGCATCGTTGAGGAGAAAGTGGACAAGCTCGAAGGCGTCATGGAAGGCGTCAAAGATACTTTCCGTCACTTCTGGCTGACCATGCGGTGCGGGCTCATCGGCGTCTTCGTCGGCGCGCTTCCCGGGCTGGGTGGCGCCGTATCACAATGGCTGGCCTACGGTCACGCAGTGCAGAGTTCCAA
>JAOTTP010000156.1 GCA_029864405.1 Nitrospirota bacterium | reverse complement strand
CGTGCACCGTCGGACCAGACGTTGCGACGCGAGGCCGATGCGATCGTCGAGGAAGCGATGGTGAGCAAGGTACGTATTCCGGGCTATGGTATTCCGCTGCACACGGCCGATCCACGCGCGCCCAAGGTGTTGGAGGTGGCTCGCACGGAAGGCACTTTTGGCACTTACTGCCGGTTCGGCATCGCGTTGGAGGGGGCAATCACGCGGGCACGAGGCGGACGCGCGGTGCCGATGAACCTCGACGGGGCCAGTGCCATCGTCGCATTGGATCTCGGTTTCGACTGGCGCGCCACGCGGTTGTTTCTCATCACCCCACGCACGGTCAGCTTCGCCGCCCACTATCTCGAGGAGCAGGACCAGGACACGACCTGGCGGCATCTCCCTGCAGATCAGATCAGGTATATCGGAAAAGAGGTCGACGACTGATGCGACGCCAGGCGCTGATGCGGGTGGTGGGCTCGCCCCATTAAAGAATTTAGGATTTCAAAAATAATTGAATCAATCTGGTCGGACTCGATTGATGCCATGTGAAAGTTTGGCGATTCAGGGCAGACCTTAATGTGCTGTGTATATTTTGATGGGCACGACCGAGGAGATCACGATCATGCGATTTATTGTGTCGCCGCAGCTTGTCAGGATTGGCGTTTGCCTACTGGTTGCAACCGCATTCAACCTCGCCTTTGCTGCCGGTAAGAATCCGGGTTCTTGCGACAGCGTTGCATCCAGCAGCATTTGTATAGACTATTCAGGAAGCTATTGGAGGACGAGGCCGAAGGAAATGCGCCTCAACTGCAGCGGGCCGAAGTCGACGTTCCGGGCCGAGTATTGCCCTTTCGATGATTTTCCCGCGCACCACATCGGCAGCTGTATCTACGGGAAGTTCAAGCCAATGGAGACCACCGCTCACTTCTACAATGTGGGTGGTGGCGGGTTCGGCGCCCCAGACTTCGATCCGAATTGGCTGAAGATTAGCTGTCAGAATACCGGGTATTGGGTCTGGGGTCCGGCGGGCGGAAAGGCTATCCCCTGACGCCTGACAATCGGCGAGTAGAGTGCAATTAGCCGCTGACGTTGGCCCCGTTTTTGGACGGTTCTGAACTGGAATTCCGTGACTCGGAAGGTCGTTGCGTCGGCCGAGCACCGGGCAAGCCGTCTTCCGCGAGGGCGCGTCTGACGGCAGGACGTTTTCCGAAAATGAGGCACGTTTAGCCTCAGAGGACCTCGAACACGTCGTAGATCGCGGCGTCCGGCTCGCGACGACCGACGCCAACGCCAACGATCCGGTTCATCCAGTCGTATTTCCTGGAGGCGGTCTCGAATACGAGGCCGGTGCGCAGGTAGTACTCGTGCGGCTGTACCTGATCACCCCTGGCGATGCGCTGCATGACCTCCGGGGTCCCATGCC
>JAOTTP010000043.1 GCA_029864405.1 Nitrospirota bacterium | reverse complement strand
CTGTCCTACGCAGGGAGCGATCTAGGGAGATAAAGGCTATTGCACGGCCCCCGCGCGGCAGGCGGCGGCCCAGCGGGGCTGTCATCTCGCCGCGATCCAACGCAATAGAAAACCAAAAGCCGGGACCGTGATCGCTGGTAGACCCATCTGCGGGCACCCTATGAGCGCGTCTTCTCGCAGCGCCCCAAGCGCGTGCGCTATCGGGGTATCGCCAAGAATCAATTTGCGGCCTTCTGGCAGGCCCTGACGTTTACCCTCAGGGGCTTGCTGATCCTCGACGCAGATCTGGTGGCCGCCTAAACGCAGGGGGAGGTCCACGGACCTCGCCTCAAGGGGGGACCCGCCCCTCACAGATACCAACTCAGGAGCATCCTACGGGGAGTGCATAGCGAGGACGAGTTCCTCGAAGACCTTTGACGAGATCGTTTTGGCCATCATCGTCTCACCGGAGGCAGCACACCGCTTTTTTCAACAGTCGCTGATAGGAATAGGAGCTGGTGCAGGGAAAGAGGATGCCGCCTGGATGACGCCGTAAGAACGGGGTAGGGCTTGAAGCGGTGTTGAGAAAGTTTCCCCAGGACTTACAGTGAAGAGGGAGTCGCCTGGATTAAGTCGGCCAAGGTGAGGAGAGGGAGCAATTCAATGCCCATGTGCGCCAGATGATTTTTCCCCTCATCTTCAGATCGATCCACAACCACTAACCCATGAGTCACGGTTAATCCCTGCCCCCGAGCTGTTTCAGCGGCTTTTAACAACGAGCCGCCCGTTGTTAAGACGTCGTCAACCACGACTGCTGTTTCTCCGGAATGAATGGTGCCTTCAATTAATTTGCCCAACCCATGATCCTTCGGTTGTTTGCGGACGACGAAGGTTCGCCATTCCCGCTGCGGATTGGCCGTGTAGCCGAAATCGGAAATGCAGGTGGCCAGGGGAATTGCCCCAATCTCTAACCCTCCGATGAGGGTGAAATTGAAAGATTTGAGCAGGTGATAGGCTAATTGAGCCACAAGGTGACGTGAGTGGGGGTGAGCCAATACAATACGACAGTCCACATAATAGGGACTGGTTTTTCCTGAGGCGAGACGAAAGCCTTCTTGGTGATTCCACTTGAAGGCCTCTAATTGATGGAAAGCCTGAATGAGTGCATTTTTAGCCATGTGAAGTTCAAGAAAAATAATTTCTAAGCCTTAAGGGAATTCCTTCTACCATTACGACTTCCTGCACTGCAACAAGGCACGGAAAAGATCATGTGTAATGGGAGGAGAATTCCAGTGAGTAACCGGAATGGCGGTGTGCCCAAAAAACCCCGGACCTTCTTTGAAGTGGGCGAGTCTAAAGGGCAATGAGAAATTCAGAGGGAAGGAGAGTGCAGAATGTACAAAGTGAAAAAACGTTCATTAAAAAAAGAGAGGCCCCCAGTTCTCTATAACATTCTTGAGAACTATACCGATCATGATCCCCCTGGGAATGTGATGGTTTGCGGAATGACGGTACCGGAAGACCTGGCGATGCATGCCCAAGTGTTGTCTGAAAGTTATGATATTCCTGTGGAAACCATGACAAGGGTGCTTCAAGACGGAGGGGTCTATCTCTATCCGCATGAAGGCACACTTGTCACAAAAGGGGCCTTCGTCTGTCGTGTTGACCCTAATGGTAAAGATCCGAAGCACACTTGGGTCATGGATCTTGAGCAGTATGCGGCGGCCGAACGCATGCGTCAAAGTTATGGCGTGACGTTGGAAGAAGCCATGGAGCGGGTTTTTTATCGAGGACTTCCTCAGGAATTGCAGGATCGGTTGCGGCAAAAAAATTTAGGGATTGATTTGACAAAAGTCGATTCGGGTATCTCGTGTGGTGGAGATATTCAATTTATCGATTTCCGAAAAGATTGGTCTCCGCATTTTAAACGAAAATGCGTTATGCCAGACGGGCGATTAATTGAGACCAGTGGGCTCCATGATTTTGCGGAACTGCATGGGATCAGCGTAGATGAGACCCAAACGTTGTTTGATCACGGGGGAACTCTTGCGCTCAAAGATGGGGGAGCCTTGGCGTGTCAGATCATCAATAGCCAGCCATCCGTAGCCCGTTTTAACTCACGGCAATTCAGCAAAGCCAAAGCCTTAGCCAAGGAAAAAGAACTTCATCTGTTGGACGCCTTAAGTGAAGTAGCATATCAAGATCCAGTGCTGATGCGTGCGCTCCGTCGTGCCGAAAGTCCATCATTCTAAATACGGATTTGTTCGAGATGAGGACTGACACGAACCGTGCCTCGAAGTGTCACTCCACTCTACCTGCAAAATGTTTTTTCCCTGATCTAATCCCAACCAATCGAATCGTAGCCGCGTTCTGAAAGACATCGATTGACGAACGCCTGGTGGGCGGGTGTTGGTTGTGAGGCCTGGAATAAGCCGTGGATAAATCCCACGGTGGCACCTGTCGCGGCTCCTATGGCTGCTCCAATACCAGCTCCTCCTCGAATGGCACCACTGACAGCACCGACGGCACCCCCAGATCCAGCTCCAACAGCAGTACTCCCGGCCACCGTCGACACATCGTGTTCTGGGACATAATCCTCTGCAAGCTGTTGGCATTCCTCAACGTCCTGTTCGGCTTGATCGGGGCCAACCCGTTGAAGATGGTCGTTGGGATAGAGAACCGGGCGAGGGCCTGAGCACCCCAAGGCTAAGAGGAAGACGCTACAGATGCTCAGAGGGAAAAGAAATGGCTGAAAATAGGAATGGGACATGCTGTGCTCCTTTAATATGGGAGGTTGTGCGTTCAATGAGAGGGGTAGTTTGGCCGAACAAATCGGCTGGTTAGACGCGTGAGCCACTTTTTAGGCATGAAGCGAGTTATCCATTGAGTTGCCAGTCCCTGCCACCCAATCGTCACGAGGGTTTGATGGGACTTCAGTGCATTCAGTGATGTTTGCACGACGTCGTGGGGAGAATGAGGGGGAGAAACATGACGTGGACTGTGCCCTGCCGTCTGATGGAAATCGGTTTTGGTGTACCCGGGACAGCACACCTGGATGGTCACCTCACTTTCCCGGGCCTCCATCGCCACGGCTTCAGAGAAAGATATGATAAAGGCTTTGGTTGCCGCGTATTCGGCCATATAGGGAATTGGGAAAAAACCAGCCACCGAGGCAACATTGATAATCGCACCCTGCCGTTGATTCATCATATCAGGCAGGAACAGTCTGGTGCTTTCTGTGGTCACATGAATATGGACCTGTAACATGTCTTGGATGGTTGAGAGCGGCATGTCCGTAAACAAGCCATATAGGCCAAATCCGGCATTGTTGACGAGCAACGACACATGAGGCCGATACGATTGAGCCAAACGGTAGAGGGTTGCAGCCGCGTTAGGCCTGGCCAGATCCAGCGGTTCCGTCCAGACTTGAACAGAAGAGGTCTGTTGAATTTCCCTGGCTAATTGATTCAGACGGGTTTGGTCACGGGCGACCAAAAGGAGGTCATAGCCTTGAACCGCTAAAGCTCTCGCATATTCCGCTCCAATTCCTCGTGAAGCTCCCGTGATGACAGCAAATGGCGCTATATGTTCCATGAATACAGTCTGAATAAATAGTTCAACCATAAAAGGCTCTCATCCTGCAGGTCAACTACGGGCTAAACAAGAAGTGCTTACCAATAAAGCTGTTGTGTGTTTTTACTGAGTCATCATCATGAAAAAAGGCAGAAATTATAAAGAATTACCCGCCAGGTGCCGAATGGACCATGTATGCGCCGATCAGTCGGTTCTTGAAGCCGATTGCCTGGATTCACTACAAACCAGAGGACTCGATAACAGACCATGAGTGCCGAAGGAATTGACAAGACGTTAGAAGCCGGTAATTCGACCTCGGCAACTGGTGTGCTTGAGTTACCGGATGCCTCGCTACCTTCCAAGGCTGCCTCGAAAAACGTCAATTTGGAGCAGGCCCTGGCTGACATTGAAGAGCAAGCCGGGGGATTGGTGAAAACGACGAAGCAGGTGATGGCGTCGTTTAAAAAGATTAAAGATGCAGCGAAAGTGGGTGATTTGGTCAATCTCCGGAAATTATTAGAGGAAGGAAAAGAGGTGACGTTGAGTTTGGGTTGTGACTTTGTGAAAACCCAAGAACGTCTGAATTTTGATGAAGCCGGGTACTTGGAGGGCAAAGCCTTTCGCCAGGAACTCCTGACCACTGCCCAGCAGATGGGTGTCAATCTCTATGAACATGATGGCTATTTGTTTTCCTATCCAGTCTTATTGCGCATTCTTCACAAAGAACGCGCGGTCGCCATTGATCGAATGCGAGAAAACCGGCTCCGTCCGTCGGTCCTGGTCAAACGATTAAAGGAAGTTCAAAATAAACCCCTTCGATTTAAACCGCACACGTTCCTCGAAATGGTCTTTACGGCCTATTCCATTGTGGTGGCGGGTCGAGGGAAGCACCTGATTGGAAAAGGAACGGTGATTCCCCTCTTGGAACTGTATCAACTCCTTACGCTCCTTCCGTGGCAGGCCAGTGAATACACCAGGCAGGAGTTTGGCCGGGATATCTATTTGCTGGATAAAAGCGGAACCATTACCACCAAAAATAATCATCGGGCAAACTTTCATGCCAGTACCGGTGTGCGGGATGCCACGAAAACGTTAACAGTGATTGCGCAAGGGGGACGGGAGAAAACCTATTATGGAATTTCCTTTGTCCAGGCGGGATAAGCGGACCAGGATGGTATTTAAGTTTCCCTAGGGGGAGCCGAGAAGACGAACTAGATTAATAGGATATTGAGGGAAAATTTATGTCTCCACAGGAATGGTTGAATGTTCTCAAAGCCGCCTATCTCCAAGGATTTATTCGTCGGGGAGGATCGGCCGTCAAGTTTGCGGTCGTGGAGGAGGCTCAGAATACCAAGCTTGTGAGCGTGGGAGTGGGGGAGCTGTCACGAGAGCAAGGTTTTGTCACGATTCACGCGGACTCTCATCGGACGAAGGTGCAACTCATTGACCTCCTGTTTAAGGAAATGGCCAAGCAAATCGATTGGGATGCCCTGGCGTTTGAGTATGTCAAGAAACTCTTTCGCGAACATCAATGGCAGATTCCTGAACGACGGGAGGAATGTTGCTGGTCTTCTCTGGCCTCGCTCAATCGTTGCGATGAAGCCACGATGCAGCGGGAAATCAATGCATGGTTGGAAGGCACGTTGTTCCAGGATTTTCACATGAGTCGGGAATTTCGGTTGGCTATGATCCAGTTGTGTATAGCCCAGTTGGAATCACCTGACAGCCAGTCTAAAGAACCGGCAGCGATCAAGGCCTGGCTTCGAGGCGAGCTGAAACAAATGGCCACTCTCAAAAAATTATTGATTTTCGAAAAGGTCACCCGCAGTAATGCGCGCGACCTCATTGCGTCCTTGGCTCATTGGACCCGCCTGTCGGGGAAGCCCGGCGTGGTGCTGACCATCGATATTTCAGCCTTTACGGGCAGCAAGGAAGCCGGGGCAACATCCCTGAGCTATTCCCCCTCGGCCGTCATGGATGCGTATGAGATGCTGAGGCAATTTATTGATGGATGCGATGAAATCGAAGGGTTATTGGTGGTGGTTGTGACCGCACAAGCCTTTCTCTCGGATCAGCGATTGGGGCTGAATCGTTATGAGGCCCTAAAGCTTCGCATTTGGGATGATGTTCGGGATAAGACGCGCCAAAATCCTTTTGCCCCGATGGTCAGACTGACCGACCAGATCGAAACCTTTGCCGAGAGCAGTCTGTTGGCAAGAGTGGGAACCCGAAAGGAAGATGTGCAGCATCAACGGGTCATTGAATCCTTGCGGGCGGGCGTGCCGAGCCCGGCGGTTGTCAAAGCCTTGGGATGTCCACAGCCGACTGTCAAATCCAAATTTCAACAGATGTTACAGGATGCCCAGGCTAGTATTCATAAAGGTTGGACCACAAAAGGGATGTTAATTGAAGGAGGATTTGGGACGGGGAAATCGCATTTACTGGAATCCCTCAGACACATGGCATTGGAATCAAGATTTGTGTGTAGCAAGGTGGTGATTAGTAAGGAAACTCCTCTTTATAGCCCCGCGCTGATGTTTCGAGCCGCAATTGGGTCTGCTGATATCCCGCAAAAGCGAGGCGATGCCCTGGCAGAGGTGGCAGCAGAATTGAATTTCAAGAGTCCCCAATACGCTGATTTTTATGAATGGGTGCATCGCCAAGGTGGGGAAATTGATGGGCGCTTTGCGGCCACGGTGTTTCTGTATGAACGCATGGTGAATGACCCGGAATTAAGTCATCGGATCATTCGTTTTTGGGCAGGGGATCCGTTGACCGATGCCGAAATCAAGCGATATCTCAAATCCTGTGATGCCAATGTCTCCTATCGATTTGAACGAGTCTCCCCCATGGAGATGGCGTTGCAACGGTTTAAATTTGTCTCACGACTCATGATTGCGGCGGGATATTCCGGTTGGATTTTACTGATCGATGAGGCGGAAATTGTTGGCCGGTATTCCTTTAAGCAACGAGCCCAATCCTATGCGGAATTAGCCAGGTGGCTGGGCCGCCTTGAGGCTTCCAGCTTTGCAGATCTTGGCTATAAATCAGGGTTGGCTGCGGTCATGGCGCTAACGGATGATTTTCAAAGTGCCATTCTTGATGAAAAAGGTGATCGGGAAAAAGTGCCAGAAAAGTTGCGTGAAACCGGATCAGAAACCGATTTGGTGCTGTCCAGACAAGCGGAACAGGGAATGCGACTCATTGAATGCGAGCGCATACCTTTAGTCGGTCCCTATGACCAGCTTGTGGAAGAAATTTACCATAAAATTCGTGCCATTCATGGCGCGGCGTATGGGTGGGAACCACCTCAGGTTCCCACGATTGAGCGCTTATCCAGCACTCGGATGCGTGAATATGTCAAAGGCTGGATTACCGAATGGGATTTGACACGTCTTGACCCAACACAAAAAGTCGAAATTGAATTAACGGAAATTCGACAAGATTATTCTGAAGATCGTGAATTAGAGGGTGATCAGGAAGACACGCTTCAACCGGCACTCTCCGAGTCCATTTAGTCTGGGCGTTGACAAAAATGGCCGTCCTCAGAAATTTTAAACATGGCAATCAAAAGATCGGAATCAACCTTTCGAGGACGGGGCAACACGTTTCCTCAGCAAGGGCACAAACGCGCTCCTGTATCGCGTGTCGTGGTTTGTGCATAGATCTCTGTCTTCTCGTCAGTCTGTAAAAACCAATTCGCGTATGCATGCGACTTTCTAACCTGTGAAGGATACGAGCAATGGATTTACGGCCTCAAGAATGGTTTCACACGCTTCGGCAAGAATACCTTCAACGATTTGTTGGGCAAGGAGGCTCATCGGTCAAGTTTGTGGTGACAGACTCTGACACGGGTAGAGCGGGTGTTCAGACCCAATTGGCCACGTTGGCTCAGCAGGAAGGATATGCGTGCATCTCGGTTGATGCCAAAGACACCAAAATTCATATGATGGATAAGTTTTTTCATCAGATTGCTCGCCGAATTCCATGGGATGACCTGGCCTCACAATTCGTTCGTCGACTCCTTCAAGAAAATGGGTACCAGATCCCGGAGAAGAAAGAAGAGTTTTGCATGGCTGGAGTTGCCCGGATGAATGAACGGGCGGAACCGTTATTGCGACGAGATTTAAATAGTTGGTTGGAGCGAGCCATCTATCGAGATACTCAGATGTGCCAGGAATTTCGTATGGCCATGATTCGATTGTGTTTGGGGCAAATGGACTCCGGTTCAGAAGTCCCCTTTATGACTGAGCCGGTCAAGGCCTGGCTGTGCGGGGAGATTCGTCAGATTTCAGCTCTCAAAGAAGCCCTTATTTTTCAGAAAATTAGCCGGACCAATGCCCGGTATATGTTTGTCTCGTTATCCCGTTGGTTACGGTTAGTAGGGAAAACAGGATTAGTGGTTTCCTTGGACTTGAGTCGATGTTTGGTCAGTAAAAAACCGGACTCTCCTGAAGGCTTGTATTATGGTGTCTCTGCCACGTTAGATGCCTACGAAATGCTTCGCCAGTTTATTGATGGGACAGATGAATTGGAAAGTTTCTTGCTGGTGGTCCATGTGCCGCCGGAATTTTTGACAGATGGGCGTCGAGGTCTCAATCGGTATGAGGCGTTGAAATTACGCATTTGGGATGAAGTCCGTGACCGCCAATATCAAAATCCATTAGGGGCATTAATTCGTCTTGGATCTCAACAGGTCGGGGATGACCACGATACCGGAAAAATGGAATATACTGATCGGCCGGCAATGGCCAATGGAGATGTTGGACATCAACGTGCCATGGAAGCCTTGCGATCCGGGGTGCCGAATCGTGATGTGGTGCAGGTGCTTGGAAGTCACCAACCGGACCTGGAAGGAAAATTCAGACGGCTGCTTCAACAGATGGAGGCGCACGTTCCTCATGGCACGCCCACTAAAGGCCTCGTGATTGAAGGAGGGTTTGGCAGTGGGAAGTCCCATCTTCTTCAAGCGTTGCAACAGGTGGCGCTGGAGAATAACTTTGTCTGCAGTCCTATTGTGATCAGTAAGGAAACGCCATTGTACAATGGTGTGCCCCTATTTCGTGCAGCCATTAACAATGCCATTGTTCCAGGTAAACATGGCGATGCCCTGACCGAAATAGCCGGTGAGCTGAATTTCCAGAGCCCGCACTATGCCGATTTGTATGATTGGGTGCATCGGGAGGCCCAAGGGTGCGATTCCCGATTTGCTGCGAGCCTGTATCTCTATGAGCGGATGATCAATGATCCAGAGCTGAGTCATCGCATGATCCGGTATTGGGCAGGAGATCCGTTGAGTAATAGCCAACTCAACAAATATCTCCAGGGGTGTCCGCCGGAGGCTCCCTATGTGTTCAATAAAGTCTCCAGTCAGGATTTGGCCTTCCATCGGTTTCAATTTGTCTCGCGCTTGATGGTGGCCGCTGGCTACAAAGGGTGGATCTTGCTTATTGATGAAGCCGAGATCATCGGGCGGTATTCCTTTAAACAACGGACCAAGTCCTATATGGAAGTGGCACGGTGGATGGGGGTGTTAGCCGACCATGCCTGTCCGGCTATTGGGGCCATTGTGGCTTTGACCGATGATTTTCAAAGCGTGGTTTTGGAAGAAAAACAGGATTCTCAGAAAATAGAACAGATGTGTCAGGAGGAATCGACGGATGAAGCCCATATTCAAGCCTTACACGCGGTCCAGGGTATCCGGCTCATCGAAGAGGAGGGTGAACCATTAATTCGTCCGTATGAAACAATGGTGGATGCCTTATACGAGCGGCTTCGGTCGCTTCATGGATCGGCGTATAGTTGGACACCGCCGCCCGTTTCAGCTGTCGAAAAATTATCCAGTACACGGATGCGCGAGTATGTGCGTGGGTGGATTACGGAATGGGACTTGCGAAGATTGTATCCGGATGCTCAATTAGACATTGAAATTCTTGATGTGCGGCAAACGTATGATGAGGATCAGGAATTGGAACCCACGATGGCTGATGACTCAGATTCCGGAAGTCTATCAGAGTCGGAAGAATGCTTAATGGCTGTCGCCTTACAAAATCAAGCTCCCATGTGACTGAGCGTGCCAGCTGGGAGGTACCTTCCCGTATTGGGTCTGGGATATCATCCTGACGAGGAATGAGCTGATTTTTTGCAGCTTGGGTGGCAGGATGTCCTCTAACAGGCTGTCTGCTTTCAGGGTGTGGGGCTTTGTTTGCCACGAGAATTGGCTCACAGAGCTCGATGCTATTGTGGGCCGTGATGACCCGTTTGTTTTTTCTTTTTCCTTCTGACTCACTTCCAGAATTAACCAGACTTGATTATTAGATGTGCCGGTCAAGGTTGGCCTGTGCGATGGGGAAAGTTTCGCATGGAACAATGAGGATGCCATTCCTCGTGTATTGGGGAGAACGAGCCTGACGTAACAGGTCAGGTGACACTCACCGATGGCCTCCGATGTGCTTGGCCTCCTCTCCGCTCTCACGTTGAGGGTCTCAGCGTAAAATCTTTGAGCGGATGCGTAACCATGATGATCTGAAGAGAGGCAGCCGGATACTGGGGCAGTTTTAGACCCCACCCCCATGGAGAAAGGCGTGCGCGAAAATCTTCAGGATATTGGGATGAGTACTCTCATGGGAGCGATGCTCAATTTTGTTGGTAATGATCCGATAGCGTATGTCAGAGGACTACCCTCGAAGACGGAGGGGTTTGAAGGGCCTGAATTGGGAATAGGAAAGACCTTTGCCTGTATCAGAGTTGACGCCTCGTAAAGAATTGCCGTTGTCGGTCTTGGGACTATGGCGAACGTGCGTGCATGGGATCCTGGGAGGCCTGGAGCTCCTACACAAGCATACGATTTTGGTGTTAACCGTGCTCTTTGGGCTCTGTCTCATCGTGATTTATTTGCATATTTCCCAATTGAAAACGGAAATGGTGACGGCCATGGCCTTTCGGGGATCCGAGATTTATACCAGAGCGCTGAATGAAATGCGGATATGGTACACCGTCGAAGTTGTTCAACGCCTTCATGGTCAGGGAATCGAAGCCTCGGCAGGGTATCGAGACCATCAGGGCGAAATCCCTCTCCCTGCGACCCTAAGCCGGGACCTGGGCAGTCGATTGGTCGCGGGGCGACCAGGCGAACGATTGCGGTTACTAAGCCCGTATCCCTTTCTTCAAGGAGGAGGTTCAGGGGGACGTATGGATGGCTTCCAGGAAGAGGCCTGGGAATTTTTCATGCAACATCTTGAAACTAATGAGCCGTTTTATCGGTTTGAACAAGTCGATGGGCGTGAGTCCCTCCGTTTCGTGAAGGCCGATCGGATGCTGGGGGAATGCGTGGAGTGCCATAACGGACATCCAGACAGTCCGAAGCGTGATTGGCAGATTGGGGAAGTGGGCGGCATGTTGGAGGTCGTCTATCCCGTTGATTCGTTAGAGACGATCATGGGCATGAGTTGGCAGGGGACCTATGGGTTGATGGGACTGTTGGTCTTCATTTGGATGGGAGGATTCGGGTTAGTCGTGTTAAAGCTCGGACGGGTGGCGAGCGAATTGGAAGAGCAGGTTCGAGAACGAACCGGCGCGCTGCAAGACGCCAATAAACACTTGGAATTGGAAATTCATGATCGCCAGTTGGCCGAAGAGACGCTTCGCCAGGCGAAAGATACTCTGGAAAAACGTGTCCAGGAGCGAACGGGGAAGTTGGCTGCGTCCAATGCGGAACTCATTCGAGAAGTGGCAGAGCGGAAGCGGGCGGAGGACGACATACGCAAACTCAATTCCCAACTGGTCCAGCGCTCAGCGCAACTCGAGGCTAGTAATAAAGAACTTGAAGCGTTTAGTTATTCGGTTTCGCATGACTTACGTGCCCCGTTGCGCGGGATCGATGGGTTTAGCCAGGCCGTGCTGGAAGACTATGGGGAGAAACTTGATGAGTCAGGGCGAAGTTATTTGTGCAGGGTGCGGACAGCGAGTCAACGAATGTCCCAGCTTATCGATGCCATGCTTAACCTGGCACGGTTAACTCGAGCTGAAATCCATACGCAGACCTTTGATATGAGTGCCGTGGTCAGGGCTGTCCTTGATGACTTTCAAAAGATGGAACCAGACCGGAAGGTGGAATGCCTCGTAGCCAATAACGTATTTGCCACCGCTGACCCGCAATTGCTTCGAGCCGTGTTGGAAAATTTATTAGGCAACGCCTGGAAGTTTACCCGGCATCAAACTCACCCTCGTATTGAATTTGGTCATGGACAATACAAAGGGCAGTCAGCCTACTTTGTCACCGACAATGGGGCGGGTTTTGATATGACGTATGTACATAAACTCTTCGGCGCCTTTCAACGGCTTCATGCCTATACGGAATATCCAGGAGTGGGAGTAGGGCTGGCGACGGTGCATCGTATTATTCAACGGCATGGCGGGCAAATTTGGGCAGAGGGAGCGGTGGGCAAAGGCGCCACCTTTCATTTTACGTTGTAAGGCAAACCAAGGAGGAGAAGATGACCAACAAAGCCATTCTGTTAGTGGAAGATCATCCCGATGATGAAGAGCTGACGATGCGGGCGCTCAAGAAAAACAATATTAAAAATGAAGTCGTGGTGGCCCGTGATGGCGTAGAGGCGTTAGAATATTTATTTGGAACCGGAGCTCATGCCGGTCGTGATTTAACACAAATGCCTCAAATCATTTTGTTGGATCTCAAGCTTCCAAAGATCGATGGGCTGGAAGTGCTTCGACGGTTGCGAGCCGATGACCGAACGAAGTTCCTGCCGGTGGTTGTTCTCACGTCGTCCAAGGAAGAGCAGGACATTGTGAAGAGCTATCAATTAGGGGCCAATAGTTATGTTCGGAAGCCAGTGGACTTTCAAGAGTTCTCTCAGGCGGTTCAAAATCTGGGGCTCTATTGGCTCATTTTAAATGAATCGGCACCGGAGAGGGTGTGATACGTTAAGTCGGGTCCGATTGCCAACCTCAGTGGGGGACGTACGGCTGCCTTGCGAGGTTCCGTGGGACGTCTCAGTCTTTCCTAGTCTCGTACATTGAGCACCCTCCTCACGGGTGTTGAATGTCTCCGATCTCTTTCTGCATGTCAAAGGTTCCAACAGGTGTCAACATTCCAGTGACCTCACACGGGAAAGATGTGCCCGTCCACCGTATAACATGCCTATCTTCCTGATCGCCGCCTTCTGTCCCTTCGATCTCTTTCTTTTGTTTCCACTGGCTTTTCTCTCCTCTATGCCATTCTGTGAAATCTCAGGCATATCCCTTGCTCCGTGTAAGAGATACTAGATCACCTACCATTCTTTTCAAGGAGGGGGCCATGAGACGAATGCTCACATGGGATATACCTGAATCCGTCGCTTCACATGGACAGGCATGGAATCCAAAACGAAAAAATGTGGCTGAAAGCATTGGCCTGGTGACACACCGGGCGTCAAGGGGTAGCGCGACCGGAGTGACCTGTTGTGCCAAATGTGGTAGCGAGGTCAAGGTCTTTGTTTCTCCTAGGCGAAACCCGCATTCTAGTAAATTGGGTCGTGCTGTCTCTTTGAAGGATCATGATCTGTGCCGCCGGTGTTGGCGGAAATTGATGCATCAGCAACGGAAAACGGGGGTGGTGACACTGCCTCTTTCCTTCTTCGTGAGAGAAGAAACTCTCCGACCCCGCTTGCTGGTCCCTATAATGCCTTCTGTGCCCAAGGAAGCCTCCTAACTCTCGACATCAAGAGAGGATGAGGGCCAGGGGTAAGCAGCCGCTCCACCTAAAATGGTGTGTGGCGCTTGGTCTGTCAGCAAGAAATTTAGTTGGGGGAGGATGGCGCGGCTTGTCTCTGTTGAATGAACGCTTTCGCAAGGGCGGCATTTTGATACACGACTTTCAACGCCATATTTCCGAACGGGCGACGCACGACCTTCAGTAACACCTGCCCATCTTCATAGCCCAAGTTCAGTTCGTTTTGTTGTTGAGCAAGAAACGATTGTTTGTTCGCCTCGGTTAGATCGTGTGTGAGGTGATAGCTTGCTGCCAGGATGACCTGCAACTGTTCGTACCATTCATCTGTGTATTGCCCCATATCGATGGTAATTTTTGCTAGTTTCCCGGCTGGTTCAGGCGTGCCAGGGACGTTGTCGGGTAAATAGGTCACTTCCAAATATCGATTTTTATCGGTGAGTTCATAGAGGCATTCCGTAGAGCTGTTGCAGTCTGGTAAGGCGGATACGTCTTGTTCTGTCATGCCAAATTTCAATTCGCGGAAGCCATCAATTCCGGGCTCTGCCAACCCCAGGGCACCCGACAGGACGATGGAAGCACAGGCGATGAGAGAACAGGTTCGCATGCGTCGGATGCCTGAAGGTAATTTCATGACTCGAGGTTCCTTATTTTTGGAGATAGAGGAATGAAGCAAAAGAGACTCATCTGGTGATGAAGGCTATTCTGCATGAGTGTTTCACCATACCAAACCTTTCCTGAAGAACGCGATGATAGACTGCAGGAAGGGCAAAAGATTCAGGGAATAGCCGTATCTTTGGTACTCAGAAAAGTAGTTATTGAGCGGGGGCTGTGAGGTCAATAGAGAAATGTGACGGGTATGGAATTGATTGGGAGAATCTAGACTTTCTCAGATAGTCTCTCTTCGATTGACGGAGTAGGGAATACGACCAGCCGAGATTTCGCCACATGCCATGCGATTCCTCCTCCTGGCGGAATTTCGAATGCTAATCACGGATCAGTGCGTGAAGCTTGAACGAGAGATTGGTCATACTCTTTATGGAGGCTCCTCTCAGCGAAGCCAAAGCGGTGAGGAATCAGGCTTTTTCGATGGCAGGGTCTTGATGAAGACTGCCTCGAGTTGTCTTACGGAGTTTCCTGATGAACCTGGAGGAGTGGCCCCATCCAATAGCGCATGGGCCGGTCCCCTTCCGCCGCCTTATGAGGAAGATGGGCCACATACCAAAAGACCACATTGGTCTCTTGGACGCTTTCATCACTTTTAAATTCCAAATCCCCACGTGCGCCGAATGGCCAGCCGGCATCTTCATCCCGGTAAAATTTTCGAATCGAGACATCGCGATCTGAAAACTTCTTCGATCGACCATCAAAGGGACCTGGAATAATCCAGACACCATGCCCGGTGGGATAATCGCGCACAAACCAGACGCGATCCTGACTATTGGTATCGGGCTTCTTGTCATCCTCCTCCACCAGATACTTTTCCCACCCTGGCCCCCACCCGTTGTCTTTTGCAGAATTCCGGTCCATGACAAAAACCTGATCCTGATCGGATCCGCCAATATCAAAATCCAGCCGCCAGTAGGCATGGTGGTCGTGGTCGGTATTACATGAGAGATTCCAGCTCTGAACACTGGGATACAAACGACCGTCTTCGCTCAGATACCAGGCTTGATACAGATGGTATTGACCGATTTTGGCATAAACACCTAATTCCAACCACTTGACGCCTTGGATGGTATGCTCGGCCTGACAAAGCTTTTTGCCATCGCAGTTGGGGTTTTTTTTGAGGCGTGGTGGGCTGATCCGGTCTTCGAAGGGTCCGCATCGGCCACTGGATCGCCCCAGTCCAAACCAACTAAACGGATGCCAGGCCGGCCACTCCCGAACATACTTGACCCGGATCACCGGCAGATCGGCTTTACCTAATACCTGCTTGCCTTGATAAGACACATTGCGTAGCCCTAGGCCAGCGGCATCTTTCATCTCAAGGTGTAAGTCCCATGGCCCCCACGTAAACGGTTTGGATTCCCAGTCGGCCAAAGCTTGGCTGACAACCAAAACACTGGTCAATGCGACACCGGCGATGAAATATCGAAGTGATGCCATACGACGCGCTCCTTGGTTGGGAATAGTCATTGGGGTCCCGCCTCCTTCCCTGCCTCCAGGACCGTCTGAGAGGTAAGGTCCACTCTGGCAAAGTATAGAGCCAGACTCTCCGGCATTTCCGAAAATGTCACCCACAACACGCGGTCGCCAAATCCCGCTTCGTCGCTCACCCAAAAATACCGGTATTCCTCAGGTGAGGTGAGAATGGCATGTCCGTGCAGATTCTGTACGTCCCGGGCAATCCGTTGATCTGCTCTTGCCAGTTCAATGGCAGCGGTGATTTCTTCGTCACCTTCTTCGGGCTGATAGCCTTCACGCGGATCCCGCTGTACAGAAGACATTCGGTTATTTTCCATGCAGACATGCACGGCCACATTGTGGGTGTAACTATAATAGGTAAGCCGATATGCTGAGGCATCGGAAGCCGATACCCGTTCTGTCGCACGAGAGTTAGCTGTGTCGTCTACTTGTACGGTCACCAGACATCGGTCGGCAGGGACTTCCTCGGTAGTAATAAAGGTAAAGCGGTCACCCAATTGGGTCTTCACGGCGGGGTCTTGTTCTGCTGTGGCACGCAAGGCGGGCTGATCTCGTTCGACAATGATAATCTCCGGTCCCTGACTGGATAGGGTCGTGGAGGACATGCCATCGACGGGGCGTCGCGGGCCGCCCTCTGGTGGCAACTCCAACAGTAATTCAGTCAACTGAGGAGGCTGAGCGGGGAGGGGCTTTTTGGGAATCTTTGTTAGTTCCACACTGGAACATCCCAGGAAAAAGCTGCCAAGGACCCAACCTGTTTTCACCAAGATATGAGAAGTCAATTTCGGATTCATGAGGCCGGCTCCTTGGTCGAGAATGAAAAGACCTGTGTCAACAAATATTGAGCAGGACTTACCTTAAAAATTCTGCCGAATAAAAGCAAGAGAGACAAGATGATCCACCGGAAGGTGTCAACAAAATGGTTCGAGACGTTGATGGGACTTGGATAGAGTTGTAATGAAAACCGAACCAACATGACTTCATTGAACATGCTGGTTGAGCCCTTGAGTTATAAGGGAGTTCCCACCTATAGGTACGAATACAAGGAGAGCGTTGATATGCATATACGAATGATATGGTTTCTGTTAACGGTGTTTCTCATGTGTGGATTTTTGGGATGTGGACAGACGGTCCTGGCCAACGAATTTTCAAATTGGGATGTCTTACTCAAGATGTATGTGGCCCCTAAGACCATCGAAGGGATACCTCTGTATGCATTGAATTACCAGGCCCTAGGCAAAGATCCGTTGTACAAGACAGTCATTGCGGATCTGGAGAAGGCTTCGGTGTCGGTTTTCAAAACGCAGGAAGAGAAGTTGGCCTTTTGGATCAATGCCTACAACATCATGGCTGTCAAAATGGTGTTGGATCATTATCCGGTCAAGAGCATCAAAGATGCCGGGGGATTGTTGTCTTCTGTTTGGAAACTCAACGTGGGAACGGTTGGCGGGAAGGAACGAACGCTCAATGAAATTGAACATGACATTTTACGGAAAATGGGGGAACCCCGGATTCACGTGGCGATCGTCTGCGCCTCGTTGAGTTGTCCTGACATACGGCCGGAAGCCTATACGCCAGAGCGATTGCATGAGCAACTGGATGATCAGATGAAGGCGTTCTTAGCGAATCCGCAAAAAGGCTTGCAGGTGGATGAATCCAAACAGCGGCTGTACCTCTCATCTATCTTTAAATGGTTTGCGGAGGATTTTGAAGCCAAAGGAGGCGTGCGTCAGTTTTTAGCCAAGTATGTCCCCGAACGGCTTTCTGCGTATTTGAAAAACGACACATTCAGAATGAGTTACTTGGACTATAATTGGAATCTTAATGAAGTCAAATGAGCTTGGAAGGTAGGCCTGAGACCAATTCCTTGTGCATGAACAATGACTATGGGCTTCGGTTCGATGATTGAATGAAAGGGCTTATTCATTGGTATAGATCTAGAACACCATCACGTGGTCCACCAAATATCTGGAACCTTCTTCGACAAGGACCATCTCAGCGACAAATTCGCCTTCCTGGTTGGTGCACTTTTGTCTCCAAATGATTGCGACCGAAGAAGGACGACGAAAGACTCCGATACATTCACTCCTTGAAAAATATCCTCATTCAGCTTGGTAGCGTCTGCAAATCTGTTTCAAATGTTTTTTGGTAACGATTCCCTTCAGCCGTTCTGTGAAATCTCTCGTGTGCTTAGCATGGTTAATCTCCGTTGATCCTTTCATGAGGTTGTCCGTGACAGGGGTAGCGATGGCTAATATTTCTTGATCGGATTTGGTTTGCCAGGTTCAGGGGTGTAACCTCCATTAGATGAATTATTGCTTTTTAATGCCGCGGGTGGGTGGGGCTTGGAGGGGATCGTCGGGCCAGGCATGTTTGGGATACCGGCCTTTTAATTCTTTTTTGACCGCTTGATAACCGGTGGTCCAAAAACTGGGAAGATCCTGGGTGACCTGGACGGGGCGTCTGGCCGGAGAGAGCAGATGAATGAGAACAGGGACTCTGCCGTTGACCAGGCGGGGCGTGTCGCATTGTCCGAATAATTCCTGAAGACGGACAGCCAGAACGGGAATCTCTCCTGACAGATAATCCAAAGGAATATGCGATCCTGTCGGCACGGTGAGATGGGTGGGTGCCAGGGTGTCGAGCCTGCGCCGTTGTTCCGGAGAGAGAAGCGCCTGAAGGGGCCAGGCAAGATCGATCCGTTTCAGCTGATTGAGACTAGAAAGATTGGTGAGATAGGGGCCAAGCCACTGGTCCAATGTGTGAAGAAGTGTGTCGTCCGAGACATCCGGCCAGCCGGACTCCGATTTCGTAACGCGGCGCAGAAATTGTACGCGCGCCTGCCAGTTTCTGAGAGTAGGAGTCCAGGGCAAACAGGAGAGGCCCGTGTTTCGAAGGCCTTCGAGCAGCGCGGTCAACACCAATTCAGGATCGGGATCGGGAAGGCGGCTCTCTTCAAGAATGAGTTCTCCCAGTTGTCGTTGGCGGCGTGCCAGGACAGCTTGGGCCGATTCATCCCACATCACAGACTCCGTTGACTGGATGAGATCCGCGCAATGGGTGATCAGATCCTCACGTTTAATCGGGGCAGCCATATAGATGAGTGCCGTCGATGGCGCGCCGTTAAGATCTGCGATGACGAGCCATTCTTCATGCTCTAATGGATCAGGGTGATGGAATCTTGCGCTCCGTCCATTGGCCAGCCGGTATCGTCTAGCCTCATCTGATTGTCGTTGAGCAATTCGATCAGGGTAGGCTAGTGCCAGGAGCACCCCCATCTGATCAATCTGCTGTTTGGGGAGATGTGGTGGAGTGGTGATGTGAAGCGTGCGTTGCCAGGCTTGCGAGGCTTGGCGAATGCGTTGGATGGTTCCCTTATCAAGAGATCCTTGGTCTTTCCGCCCATGGGAGCCACCATAGAGAACATCAAACCGGGTGCGAAGATCGGCATGCTCTCGTGCGATTGATCCCTTGAACAGGTCTCGTTCGCTTAAGGCTGCAGCGAGATCACATGCCAAGGCTCCCACCCCCAACGCTTGTCCCTTCAGGACCATATGCGCGAGCCGTGGGTGCATGGGGAGTTCGGCCATGCACCGGCCATGATCGGTGATGTGGCCTTGGGAGTCAAATGCGCCAAGGGATTGAAGGAGCTGCCGCGCCTGAGACATAGCCCCGGAAGGAGGAAGATCCAGCCAGAGCAATTCCTGTGGATGGTGAATGCCCCATTGAGCCAATTCCAACGCAAGAGAGGTCAGGTCGGCATCTAAAATTTCCGGTGCGGTACGCGGCGTGAAGGTCCGCTGCTCGGCCTCGGACCAGAACCGTATGCACAGGCCTGGTTCCAGGCGTCCGGCCCGACCGCGACGTTGTTCGGCCGATTGTTGTGAGACCGTGATGGTGGACAGCCGACTCATGCCGCTGCGTGAATCAAAGCGTGGAACCCGCATAAGCCCGGTGTCGACGACGAGACGAATGCCTTCGATGGTCAGGCTGGTTTCGGCAATGTTGGTGGATAAGACGACTTTGCGCCATCCGGCAGGCGGTGGCAGAATGGCCTGGTCCTGGGATTGAGCGGACAGATCACCATACAGCGGAGCGATAAGTGTGTGTGGGCCAAGCGGAAGGTCCGCCAAGAGCCGCTCCACTCTCCGGATTTCTCCGGCTCCCGGTAGAAAGACCAGGAGGTTGCCCTGTTCGGTCTTCAGCAGACGGTGAATGGTCTGTGCCACCTGCCGGGCGAAATCTTTGAGCTCCGGTTTCCCGACATAGCGGGTTTCGACGGGAAACATGTTTCCCTCGCAGGTGATCACCGGAGCCTGTTTCAATTGTTGCGAAATGGCTGCAGTGTCCAGTGTGGCGGACATGATCAAGAGCCGAAGGTCTTCTCGGAACACCTTTTGGGTTTCCAGGCATAAGGCCAGACCCAGATCGGCTTGCAGGCTGCGTTCGTGGAATTCATCAAAGATGACCAGACCATAGTGCTGTAACGATGGATCGTGTTGAAGTATTCTCGTGAGAATGCCTTCAGTCACCACTTCCAGTTTTGTGTTCGAGCCGATTTTGCTATCCAACCGTGTTCGGTACCCGACGGTGGTGCCGACGGCTTCACCCAGGAGGTCGGACATGCGGCGTGCAGCCGCGCGCGCGGCCAACCGTCGTGGCTCCAGCATGATGATGGTCTTTGGAGTCAACCAGGACTCCTGGAGAAGAACCAGCGGGACCTGTGTGGTTTTGCCGGCGCCCGGCTGCGCAGTGAGGAGCACAATGCGGTGTTGCCTCAGCGTCTGTTGTAGCCGGGGAATAATGGCATCAATGGGATACGATTGGTTCTTCATGCGGGATTAGGCGAAAGCGGGAGTGAATGATCGTTTCTCAGCAAGTAGCAAGATTCTGCTCTAATGTTGGATAGGAAATTTACCTGAAAAGACCACGGGGGAGCACCTCTTTCACATTTGGATGAATGGTCTTACCATGATACTAACATTCGAGGTACACTGGACCATTCAAACAGATGGTTCTTGCTTGGCGGCTGTACGGAATCCTGGAGTCCTAACCGGATGAACATATTTCGACCAACCAGATCAGGAGGAGATGAAGGAATGAACACAAACATCAAGGGAAAAGTTGGCGCAGTGGTTTGCGGAATGATGGGACTGTTCATGATGGCCTCAACCGGGATGGGGAGTGAGTCGGGGCTTGCATCCGCCTCAGGCATGGTAACGGTGGATGGCCGTACGGTTCCGGATATTGGCCCGCTTCCGACGGCGGTGCCGACGCCACCAAGCAATTTGAATTATGTCGCTAAAGTTTCGTTGGGCAAACAGCTCTATTTTGATGGGCGGTTATCTCAAAACAATGCGATCTCTTGTGCCTTTTGTCATAACCCCGTTTCGGGATTTGCCGATCCCAATCAAACCTCGGTGGGCGTGGGGGGGAAACGGGGTGGCCGACAATCGCCGACAGTCTACAATACGGCCTTTAATCCCTTCCAATTTTGGGACGGGAGAGCTGGGTCCTTGGAAGAACAGGCCATCGGTCCCATTCACAATCCCATTGAAATGGCGGAAACCCATGAAAATGTGGTGGTGAAACTCGGCAAGATCAAAGGCTATCGCGAGCAATTCCAATCTGCCCTGGGAACGGGCGTGAATATTCAAGGAATCGCGGAAGCCATTGCTGCCTATGAACGGACAATCATTTCCACCAATTCGGCCTTCGACAAGTTTGTATTAGGTGATCAAAAAGCGATGGGCGAAGACGCGCAACGTGGGATGGCCGTGTTTAAAGGAAAAGGCCGGTGCATCCTGTGTCACAACGATTCTAATTTTACGGATAATCAGTTCCACAACCTCGGCGTACCGCAAGTGGGACCGATGGAAGAAGATTTAGGCCGGTATTATGTGACGCTTCGAGAAAGCGATAAAGGAGCCTTTAAAACTCCAACGCTTCGAAGCCTTACCGAAACCGCCCCGTATATGCATGACGGAGCTTTCAAAACATTAGAGGAAGTTATCGACTTTTTTGATAAAGGCGGGAATGCGAATCCCCAGTTGAGTCCCTTGATGAAACCACTGGGATTGGCACCTCAAGAAAAAACTGATCTGCTTGCCTTCTTGAAAGCCTTGACCGGCGAACCGATTCCGTTTGAGTTTCCAAAGTTACCAGAATAAACCAGACTGAAAGTCTGAATGGAGGATTGGTGAAGGCTCGGTTGCAAGTTGGGATGGCTGTTGTGATTGCTATGTTGTCCGGGGGAGCGGTGTTGGCAGATGGACCTAAAGGGAATGCCGAGAGTGGAGAACGTGTGTATCGAAACAATTGTTTGAATTGTCATGGGGCCAAAGGACAGGGTGATGGCCCGGTGGCGGATAGTCTTACCCCACGGCCTGCTGACCTGACCTCTGAGATGGTACAGAAAAAACCGGAGAAAGAATTGTTAAGGATTATTCTAGAGGGAAAGCCGGGAGCCCCCATGCCGGCCTGGAAGGGGGATTTATCCGACCAACACATACAGGATGTTCTGGCGTATCTATCAAAGCCAGCGCGGAGGACCACGTGGCGTAAGCCCGTGGGTGAAAGCGCTCCCCGCTGGAAGCGGGGGACTCCTTGCCACATGAGGGATTTTGGATGACACTGGCGCATGGAAGTTCGGCTCA
>JAOTTP010000097.1 GCA_029864405.1 Nitrospirota bacterium | reverse complement strand
GTAATAGCCAATCCATTGTCATCCTGATGGAAGCGGAAATCATGGAGTGTGGCGATTTGCTGGATGGTCCTGAGTCCGACTGTGGCAATCGCATGAAGACTCATGTGTTTCTCCTCTCTTTTTCATTCATGAAACTCTGAAGACGTCTCACCCCGATGGAATGAATACAATCTTGAATGGTTTAATGATGATGTCAGCTATGACTTCCATCTCGAATATATAATCCTCCCACTTCCAACACTGTCCCGTCATCAAGGGTTATGGACACAAACTCTTGATTTTTCATGAGAGATCTTACTTCCCCCGACCACTTGGATGGTTCAACCGACACGATTGTTTTTCCACAAATTTTGACCTGTAGCAGTTCCATGTTATCGGGTTTCATGTTTTTGCCTTTTTCTTTTTTAGATTGAAAGGTGTGGATGGTATTTTTCCCCTGAGTCCAATGAAAGCACGCTGTCTGCCCGTACATCTTTATTTTTAGCAATCTCTATGCCTTTATGAAGAAATATACGATAAACCGTAAAAACTGTATCCCAAATATCAGGCAATGCTGAGGAATTCTGTGCTTGTCACGGTCTCTCTCTTTCGTCATCCCCGCCAGTCGTCAGGGGGGATTCATCCGAAGAAGGCCAAGATGGATGCCCGATTCACAATGTCGGGCATGACCGTAATAAGGATGAATTCCCGATACTTGTCATCCTGATCCATCCGGCAAGCCTGCCCTGAGCGCAGTCGAAGGGGCTCAGGACAGGGTTCACGAAGGATCTGGCTGAGCCGTGGCATCGTCACCCTGGGCACAGATCCTTCGCCGCTGGCTCAGGATGACCCGTTGGTTGGGGGCTTTTGTCATCACGGGTTGTTCGGTCAATGCTTGAAAGGTGAAATCTAGGTTTTACAAAGGCATGTAAGTTGCAATTCAGTAATTTCAGAAATCGTTCCCTATTATCCTTTTTTAAAGGAGGTATGTGATGGCTCAATTAGTAATGGAAAAAGACAAAAAGGGAGTTGTTCCGGGGCAGAAAGGGGAATTGGTGCGTCGAGGAGAATTTGATCGAATGATTGACCGTATGGATCAAATGATGGCGGAAGTTTGGGCGCGTCCCTTTTCAGGTCTCTTTCCTTCCTTTCCTGGTCTTTTACACCCGTCACGAGCTTTGCTGGGCGAATCATTGAATGTGCGAGTTCCTGCCGTCGACTTGTATGAAGGGAAGGAGGAAGTGGTCCTGAAGGCGGAAGTGCCCGGTTTGGCCAAAGAGGACCTCAAGATTGATTTGACGGATTCCATGATCACCATCTCGGGAGAAAATAAAAAAGAGGAGGAGGTTAAGGAGGAGGCCTATACCTATTCCGAGCGATCTTACGGATCCTTCTCCAGGAGTCTGCAATTGCCTTGTGCTGTGAAAGCCGACAAAGTGAAAGCGACGTTTAAGAATGGGATTCTGGAAGTCAAATTGCCCAAGACCGAGGATGCCAAAAAGCGGCATGTCACTGTAAAAATTGAATAGCGTGAACCTGCCCTTGTTTGAAAGGGCGGGGAATCGTTTAGCGTGAGCTCAGAGGGGGGCTTTGCCCATGATGGTGGCGAAGCCCTTGTCTGGTCGGCGTCTTATGTTGAATCACGTTGGAAGAGACGTGTGGGAAGGTCATTGTATGCCCCTTCATCAGATAACGAATCGGTCTGTCAGGCCATCATCAACAGGAAGAGGTTTTGCGTGTTCGGACAATTACGGGTTTTGTTTGTGAGCACCCCATGTTCCAAAGTGAAAGCCATGTTTCTCTTTGCCGTTCTGGCTGGAGGAGTGCTCAGTTTGTCGAGTGTTGGTCTGGGAGTGGAACCTCCAACCGTGGTGGTCAGAGGCACCATCGATGAGGTCATCCGACTGGTCACTGACGAAGGCCTCAAGAAGCCGGATCAAGCGACCCATCGCCGGGAATTGTTGGAGGAGACTATTGGGCACCATTTTGATTTTGCGGAGATGGCTAAACGATCCTTGGCGGCACATTGGAAACATCGAAGTGAGCCGGAGCATCAAGAATTTGCGACATTGTTTCAAACTCTACTTTCGAAAACCTACGCCAGGAAAATTGAAAATTATTCCGGAGAAAAGGTCCAGTATCTCAAGGAGCGGCTCAAAGATTCCTTTGCTGAAGTGCAGACCACGATTGTTTCAAGCAAAACGGAAATCTTTCTCGATTACCGGCTCATACTGAAGGACGGCAACTGGCGGGTGTACGATGTGGTTGTTGATGGAGTGAGTCTCGTGAAAAATTACCGGGTGCAATTCGATCGCATCATCCGGGATTCCTCCTACGAAGAGTTGGTGAAGACCTTGCGAGAGAAGTCCGATGACATTACCGCTCCCTGAGGGACTCTCATGAAGACGCGTTTTCTGATTCACCAGGCACCAGCTGTTCCGGTCGACGCGCAACCTCTAGAAATTGTCGAACGGAAAGGCAAAGGACATCCTGACACCATTTGCGATGCCATTGCTGAAGCGGTTTCCATTCAACTCTCCAAGGCCTACCAAGATACCTTCGGGCGTATCCTGCACCATAATATCGATAAATGCCTGCTGGTGGCGGGCCAGGTGAAGCTCCATCTCGGAGGCGGTCGGGTAACACATCCGATGCGTCTGATTCTGGGGGACAGGGCTTCCTTCGGCGTTCCAGGAAAAACCATTCCCGTGTCTGACATCGCGATTGAGACGGCGCGAAGTTGGATCAAGAGCCATTTGCCCCATGTGAACCCCGATACGCATATGAAGTATCAAATTGAGTTGCAACCAACCTCAGCTGAACTTGGGGCAATTTTTGAACATGGCCCGGGGGTGCTTCCCGCGAATGATACCTCAGCCGGAGTCGGCTATGCGCCGCTCACTCCCACCGAGCAATTGGTGGTGGACGTTGAACAGTATGTAAACGGGACCCGGTTTAAACGGGCATTTCCGGAAACCGGTGAGGATGTCAAAGTCATGGCCGTTCGAATGGACCGGACGCTGTCACTGACAGTGGCCATGCCTTTTCTTGCTAAACGGATCACCACAGAAAAAGCCTATTTTGCCTTAAAGACGAAGGCCCTTCAGAATGTGCAGCGCTTTATTCATGAACAACCTCATGCCTGCAAGCGTGTGGAGGTGGTCATGAATGCGCTTGATCGCCCTGGCCAAGGCCTGAAGGGAATGTATCTGACGTTATTGGGAACCTCTGCGGAGCAGGGAGATTCCGGACAGGTGGGACGAGGGAACCGGATCTGCGGAGTTATCGCGCTAAATCGACCGATGAGTGGGGAGGCGGCGGCCGGCAAAAACCCCGTGAGCCATGTTGGAAAAATTTATAATGTGTGGGCTCGTGAAATGGCCCTGAAGGCGTATGCACAGATACCCGGAATCCGTGATGTCACGGTGTGGATGGTCAGCACTATCGGTGCACCGGTGAATCAACCATTGGTGGTTTCGGCTCAGGTCGGGGTGAACAAGGGATATTCACTGAAGCGGATATCGGGAGAGGTCCAAGAACTGATCAAGCATGAACTGGCTGACATGGAAGGTTTTTGCGAGGCCTTGGCCAAAGGGCAATTCGGTGTCTATTAAATGGAGCTGTTGAAAAAGTCCGCCAGCTGCGTTCTCGGCCCTTTGTCGTGCTCACGTACTCCGCGTACGCTCCGCTCGCCAAAATGCCTGCGGCCTTACTGGACGGACCTTTTTGAACAGCTCCGCGAGTAGGCGCTATGTCACCATCGTAATAAACCCAGTTTGGCAGTGTAAGAATTTTGAATCTTCAACAGTTCTTAAATGGCTTTCATTACCAGGATGATAAAAACTATTGGGCATGACCACCGGGCTCCAGTCATCCCCGCCAGTAGTAAGCGGGGATCCATCGGAGACCGAACCAAGATGGATGCCCGATTGAGAATGTCGGGCATGACAAGAGGGAATAGATGCCCGATACAAGATGTTAGAAATGACCTTGATGCAGATGGAGATTCTCGATAACAACTGTCTGGAGTGCAAAGTGAGCTTCGTTTTGCACTGGTGCCTCGCCGGACTGCGTTTACCATGAGAGTCTGACAGATGACACAACGGTTTCTCATTGGACAAGAATTTGACTGAGGGTCCTTCCAAGCAGACTGACTCCCCGGGAAGTTCACGTCGGATTAGCGGGTTTACGGCCACCTGTGTGCTGGTCAGCAGTGTGGTTGGCACCGGGATTTTCACCTCGACGGGTTTTATGGCTCGTGACATCGGAGATCCATGGGTGATTCTTCTGTTGTGGGGCGGGGGTGCGTTGCTGGCTCTCACGGGGGCCATGTGTTACAGCGAGCTGGGAGCGGCATTCCCATTTGTCGGGGGAGACTATGTGTATCTTCGAGAAGCCTACCATCCCTTTGTCGCGTTCCTGAGTGGGTGGGCGTCATTTACCGTTGGCTTTGGAGCTGCCATTGCCGCTGGAGCCATGGGATTTGCCTCCTATGTGCTCCAACTCGTCCCCAGTGAAGCGGATTCCACCTTACTAAGTAAGGGGTTTGCTCTGGCATTGATTTGGAGCCTCACCGTGGTTCATGTGGCAGGAGTTGGTCCGGGCGGGTTGCTTCAACAGCTCCTCACCGTCTTAAAGATTGGAGCGATTCTGCTGCTCATCGTCGGGGCCTTCACGGTTGGAAATGGTGATTGGCAACATCTGGTTATGACCTCAACAACACCGGATGTAGGGCCGGGAGCGTTGGTGGTGTCCTTTATTTTTGTGACATATGCCTATTCGGGATGGAATGCTGCAGGGTACATTGCCGGAGAAATGATTAATCCGACCCGTTCCATTCCACGAACGATGATAGGCGGGACTCTGCTGGTTGGCACGGTCTATGTGGTGCTGAACGTGGTGTATTTCTATGCGCTACCGGTTCAAGCTCTAGCCGCGCCTCCGCTCATGCCTGTGGCGGAAAAAGTCGCGGTGGGAATGTTCGGTCCCACTGCTGCTCATTTTGTCACCATTATGTTGTGCATTTCAATCGCCGGTGCGGTGAGCGCAATGATATGGACCGGACCACGGGTCTACTATGCGATGGCCAGAGACGGATTCCTGCCGGGCTTCTTTTCGGATACCGAACAGAATCATGGCACTCCCGTCCGTTCCATTGTTCTCCAAAGCCTGTGGGTGACCGTGTTGGTACTTTCAGGATCTTTTGAGCAGTTGGTGATTTACAGCGGACTGATTATCACGGCGTTTACCGCGCTTACGGTTGGGGCAGTCATCATGCTTCGCCAAAGGCGCCCGCAATTAGTTCGTCCCTATCAGGTTCCCTTCTATCCTGTGTTGCCCGTGTGCTATATCCTTGTTGCTGGCGTGATCATGATTTTTCTCAGTGCGGAAAAACCGGTTGAAACATTCTGGGCCTGCCTGACGCTGAGCGCGGGTGTTCCCCTCTACTTCCTGATGCGAACCCATATTGGGAAATACGGTAATGACAGGAGCGGATAGATCTCTGCTCACCATGGCGGAAAT
>JAOTTP010000155.1 GCA_029864405.1 Nitrospirota bacterium | reverse complement strand
TCAACCCATACAACGTGAAACTCGCGTCGCGAATCCAGCAGTAGCGATAATCCCAGTTCCTCACGCCGCCGATCTCCTCGGGCAAGCTCGTGGTCGGCGCCGCGACAATGGCGCCTGTGGGCGCGTAGGTGAGAAGTTTCAACACCAGCGCCGAGCGGTGCACCATCTCCCGCCAGCGCCCGGAATAACGGCACTGCGATAGCCAGCGCTTCCAGAAATTCACCGTATGGTGAAACGCCGCGTCGCCTCCTTCCTCAGGAATTAGAAGATTCGCCTCGCTCCCCTGGTCCACCTGGCGCAGATAAAACGTCACCGATTTGCCCCGCGCAAGCGCAAACTCTGCGGTGACGCCGGTTCGTTCAACGGTCAGCGGCAGCGGTGAAACCAAACCTACAGAAGCCGATGGGGATACGAACGCGGCTCCCTGGGGGAAAAGTCTAACCTCGTGCTGTTCCCGCGCATAATCAAAGGCCGGAAAACATTCGAGGCGGAAACGAACGTTTCCCGCCACCGTGCTGACGCGCCGTACGATCTGATGATAGTTGGGCTGTTTGCCCTCGAGGCTACGCGGTT
Organism: Nitrospirota bacterium; assembly: GCA_029864405.1. Classification (GTDB taxonomy): domain Bacteria; phylum Nitrospirota; class Nitrospiria; order Nitrospirales; family UBA8639; genus Nitrospira_E. The sequence continues at coordinate 849 of JAOTTP010000155.1, read as the reverse complement.
CGATGGGCATGAAGTCGATCACTTCGGCGATGCCTTCTTCGCAGAAAATCCGCGTGATCAGCACATTGGTATCGGGCAAATAGAGCTGGCGAGCGTGGCCCGGCGCCAGACGGCCAATTCTGAAATGCCCCCCCTTCTCGCAATCCAAAATCGCGCCGAAGACACTGGGCGAATCGAAGTGTGGCAGGCAGCACCAATCGATGGAACCGTCGGTACCCACCAGCGCAACGGTGTGAAGATCACCGATGATGCCGTATTCCTCTATCGGTTTATAGGACAAGTTCGCCCTCTTTCTCTAGTAAAATCAATGACTTTTGCGGCCTATGAGGAATTGTACCATAATTCTCACCGCATGTTGGAGCATCGCTGGAAAAAACTGGAAATTTTACCACGGCTGATGGTCAATTTGAGTGTTGATGGCCAGCGGGAATTGCCGCTGCTTGAAGCTAGTCTGATGTTTCAGCGCCGCCGTCACCGGGATGGCGAAACGAATCGTCCAGCGCGCTGCAGCCGCCTGATTACTCCCAAACAGTTTTTCGCCGCGTTTGCCAATTCAGGATCAAGTGTCGCTTGCAAATAGTGAAGGTCCTCCACCGTATCGATATCGAACCAGGGGGCTAGAGTCCGGGATTCGATTGCCAGGCGCGAAATTCTAAGCATCGTCTGAGCCAAGACTTCTCCATGGCTCCATGTCATGCCAGTAAAAATCTCAGGCGTTGGTTTATTGCAGCCTACCAGATAATAGCCGCCGTCGCGGCTCGGTCCCAAGACAACCCGCCGTCGCGGATTATTGAGCAGAGCGAACGCCTGAGCAAATATCTCCAGAGGCACCGGCGGGAGGTCCCCGCC
>JAOTTP010000154.1 GCA_029864405.1 Nitrospirota bacterium | reverse complement strand
CGGGACTCGGCTGCAGCGACCAACCACGAATGCGCCCATCGTTGCCTCCCCAAAATCCAGACCGCCGGTCACGCGCCCATGCGGTGGACATTCTGATCTTCGCTCAACCGAATTTCCAGCACCTTGCCGCGGTCGCATGGCCGACATACGCTAGGCGCCGTCCCTCGCCTCGCGAAGCCCCTCATCGTGCGCCTCCTGAGCTGGAACATCCAATGGTGCCGCGGCGTCGACGGCAAGGTCGACCCCGTGCGCATCGCGCAGACCGCGCGCGCGCTCTGTGATCCGGATATCCTGTGCCTGCAGGAAGTCGCCGTGAACTTTCCCGCACTCGCCGGGAGCAGCGGAGAGGACCAGGTCGCGGCGCTGGCGAGCCAGTTCCCGGGCTTCTCGGCCACCGTGGCCTGGGGCGTCGACCTGCCCGACGATGCAGGCGGCCGGCGCCGTTTCGGTAACCTCATCCTGTCGCGTTTTCCCGTCGGTCGCGTGCTGCGCCATGCGCTACCCTGGCCGCCCGATCCGGGCACCCCAAGCATGCCGCGGGTCGCGCTCGAGGCCGAAATTCGCGCGCCCCGGGGCCCCGTGCGCGTGACGACCACACATCTCGAATACTACGCCGCGCGCCAGCGCGCCGCGCAGGTGGAGCGGCTGCGTGCACTGCACATCGAGGCCTGCGCCCATGCCGACGCCGCACGGTCGCCGCGTGAAGGCGGCGGTCCGTTGCATCACCAACCGCGTCCGCGGGCGGCGATCCTGACGGGCGACTTCAACCTGCCTGCCGACGACCCGCTGCATGAGCGCCTGTGCGCGCCATTCGACGACGCGACGCCGCGCCTGCACGATGCATGGCATCTGGTCCACCCGAATACTGCGCATGCGCCAAGCTTCCGGCTTTACGATCCGACCTACGCGGGCACGCCCTATTGCTGCGATTTCGTATTCGTGAGCGACGATCTCGCGCCGCGTCTCAAGACCCTACGCATCGACGCCCAATGCCAGGCCTCCGATCACCAGCCGGTGATCGTGGAATTCAGCGCTTGATCAATGCCGCGAACGCACGTCGTAGCGATTCAACGCGCGCGCGGTTGACGCCGAAGTCGCGGATCCCCATGCGCGCCGCTGCGCGCACATGGATGACGCCGTTCGCCGGATCGAGCGCGAACTCCACGTCGTCTACGAAACGCATCACGCGGCTGCGAAACTCGGCATACAGGTAGTCCGGCGTCGTCTGAACGACACGCGCCCCGGGCGCCGCCTCGACCGCGCGCCGCAAGGCCGCCGTGGCGGCCGAGGGCTCCCCCTCGAACGCGAATGGCGCAATGTAATGCCCACGATCGCCGCGATCCGCTTGGCTCGAGACACAGTTCGGGGTGTGCTTGCACCGCGCGAGCCGGCCGGCACGTACGCCAAGAGTGGTGGGTCGTTTCC
>JAOTTP010000153.1 GCA_029864405.1 Nitrospirota bacterium | reverse complement strand
CGATGAACAGGCACGCCCGAAGAAGCGAGGATAGCGTCCGGTAACGGGCGACATCGATGATGCTCGCCGCTTTCTCGACCGTGGTCACGTCTTGCGTCATCGCGCAATCATCCCTACTTCTCGAGTTACAGATAACAAGAGGGCTGGCCGGTGGCCAGCCCTCTGGCGCGCTCTAGACTCCGACCACTTAGTTGAAAATTACCGGCATGCCGGCCTTCTCGAGCGCCGCGGCGCGCACTTTCAGCCACGCGGCGGCAAACTGGTCGTCCGCCACCTCCTTGCCCTGCATGTCCTTCCAGGCCGCCGCAAGCACGCCCTGGCGCTTCATGACGGCTGCGTTGTGCTTGTCGTGCGCGGCGGACCAGACGCCTTTTTCCTTGTAGTACTGAATGGCGGCCGGATGGTAAGGAAAGACGTAGGCGAAGTTCTGGTTGGCCAGTTGGTAGCCATCCATGCCCGGGCCGCTCTCCTTGAACGACTCGTAATTCTCCATCACCGCCTTGGTTAGGCCATAGACGAGATCGTCCGACGTGCCTTTGATGGCCACGAAGATTGGGTACGGATAGTTGCTGCCCTCGTGCGGCAGGGAGCTATCCTTCGCACCCTTGGTCATCGCGGTGACCTTCGCCGGCGCCCACCACGGCGCGACCGCCTTGGCGCGCGCCCAGCCCGCCTTGTCGGAATGCGGCAGTGGTGGGAAGTAGAGGCCGCGCGGCGACGCAGCCAGTTTCGCGTAGGCGCTGGAAATCGTGCTGCCCCACGCACTGTCGGCCTGGCCGTTGATGACCGCCTCGATCGACTGCTTCCAGCCCGGCACCTCGATCTTCTGCACGTCGTCCCAGGTCAGCCCGCCGAAGGCAAGCATGCCGGCCATGTTCTGGTTTAGCGCAGGGCCGCCCTTGACCCAGGTGACGCGCTTACCCTTCAGATCGGCCGCTGTCTTGATCCCCGCGTCGGCGGCAGCCATCGCCTGCTGGCCGTTGCGGCCAACGTTGCTGAACAGGTTGTAGATCTGCATCGGCCCCCACGGCTTGGCCGCGAACATCAGGACGCCTTCCTGTGCGAAGTACGACGCGATGCCGCAGGCGCAGAGCGGCGACTGCCCGGCCTTGAGCGGCACCATGCGCGAGACGTCGTTCTTGCCGGGGATGATGCGCAGGTCGACGTTGTATTTTTCCTTCATCATCTTGCCCAGACCGATCGATTGCGCATAGCCCGACGACGTCGTGCCGTAGGCGGTCCAGGAAACGTTGCTGGGCAGCTTCACGTCGGCAGCCGTGGCCGAGCCGATCGAGAGAGCCATGACGGCTAGGGACGCCGATGTACGCAGAAGCGTCGAAGTCATGCGATGTTCCTCCTCATTTAAATCACAGGCGCCAAGCCCACGGTGTTGGACTTGATCTTGGGTTGCGCAACAACGCGACCCGGTCCCG
>JAOTTP010000096.1 GCA_029864405.1 Nitrospirota bacterium | reverse complement strand
AGATCCTTCGGCGCTGCCTCAGGATGACAGACTTGTTGAGGGCTCACCCGGTCACAAGTGGTGCTTGGCGAGTTTCTAAAACCCTAGTTGTTTTTCGAGATCAGACTGTCCCTGGTTGAATTTTTTTCGTTCCTGTTCGCTTTTTTCTTTGATGACTGGAGCCACATTTTCTTCAGTGGTTTTTCCTTCAAAGGTTTCTTCCATCATGGAGGTCGTTTGTGCAGACTTGATGGCCTGATCGGACAGGGTCATCCAGCAGAGTCTGACCCCCGGACGCTTGAGGGCCTTGTCTTCATAGAGGACGACATACTTCGTCGGGTAATTCCGTTGACCAATCTTTCGTTCTTCCAGGACATAGACCTTTGGCGATCCGAAGACATCAGCTGGATAAAGTTCGTCCAACATGTAGAGGTTTTGCGCCACCATGGCACTTTGGGCCTGTCCCATCTCTTTCAGGTAGGCATCCATTTTGGCCGGGTCGGTTGGCGGCTCTTGTGAAAACATCTTTGACATGGCTTCCTCTTTGGCCTGCTCCCGGACTTCCTGTTCGTCATCTAATGCTTTCTCATACAATTCCTTGAATGCCGCAAGTTCCAGGGGACCCTTTTTCGCTTTCTGCTTAAAAAAGGCCAGATTGTCTTTCATGTTTTTTTTCGTTATGTACGTGAGTCGCCCTTGCGTGGCGTCACTGGCAAAGAAGAGATAGGTACTTTCCGGGGCGACCGGCATTCCGTATTTCTTTGGATCCGGCGGGGTTTCCGGAGTGCGGCCTGATCGTTCAGATGCCCCGGTACGTCTGGCTAAAAGGGCCAGGGACTCTCCTTTTCCATGTTGCAGCATTTGCGAGGCGGCTTTTCGCACGTCCGGCACAGGGTCGTTAGCTATTAATGCGAAATGGGCAAAAAACAACTCCGAGGGACCTATCATGCCGACAGCATCGGCGGCGGCGATACGAAGATCGGGTTCATGACTTTTAAAAATGTTTAAAAGAGTGGGCAAGTACATGGCATTCGCCGAGGACCCCAGGGTCAGGACATCCTCCCTGAGAATGGCGATGGCTTCCTTCCTCACGCGGTCGCAGTCGGCTTGTTTGATCGGTTTGGCCCGACAGGTCGCCACGTAGGTTTTCACGATTTCATTTTTTGGCGACTCTTTCGCGGCGGTTTCCTGGGAGAGGGGGTGGGCGGCCAAAGATGTCGCCCATGCCGGGTTACTGAGGGCCTGCCCACAGATCAGCACGAGGGCGATCATGGTCCCGCGGTTCATATATAAGGCGAATGTCATTGAGGTTCCTCCTGCGCGTGGTTTCATGTCCGGTTAGTTTAGTGACTTTCCATAGCTCTCCAAGCGGTTATTCGCACTCTGTAGCCGCTCTTGCTGAGCTAAAGCACCCTTCAGTTGCCCCTGCATACTCGGATCCAGCTTGGTCAATGTCTTGCAATTCTTCTTTTGTTGTTCCAGTTCTTTCATGAGGCGTTCTAATTCTTTTTGATAGCCAGCCTTTTCCTCTTTCATGTAGTCCACGACCCGCTGGTTTAACCGCCAATTAATCGTTCCCAGGATATCGTAAATCGGTGTCTGTTCTACCGCGGGCTTACAGGCAGCCTTATGCACGGCTTCATGGTCTTCAAGCGCACCTCGGAGACAAGGAGTCGCTCCTGAGTGAATCGTTATCTGACATTTGCGATCGGTGACTGCCCCGAAACGTCTGGCATTAGGATCTGCGACTCCGGCCATCTTAAAATTTAATGTATCTTCCACCACTTGCTTGGACTCGGGGTCCAAAATGAGGGGTTCCCCGGCGCCTTTTTCCCTCGCTTCCCATTCTTTGATCAACGCATCGAGCTCTTGCATGGCGAATTTGACCTGTTTGATGCGGCTTTCTAGGTCCAGTTTGTCCTGTTGGCTGCAGCTGCAGGCGGACGACCCGCCACCTTGGGCTCCGCTGTCGATTGGAATACCGACGAGTGTTAGAACACCGAATAGAACCAATGGCAACAGCCTTATGGTGTGCATTTCCTTCCTCCTCTGTACAGACATTGTCCGTTCACGCATAATTTGGTTGTGATGAAATTCTCTCAATCAACCAACCCATCAGTGTACTGGCTCGTGGCGATTCCCTTGCTGGTTTATGCCAATTCCTTTCTGGGTGATTTTCAATTTGATGATTTTGCCGCCATTCTGGAAAATCCCCATCTTGCTCGATGGGAGACATTTATCGGTCATCTCGACCATATGGTTCGTCCTGTCCTGTACGGCACCTTTTTATTCGATCGGTCCCTCTATGCCGATTCGGCTTGGGGATATCATCTCATCAATGTGGGGCTCCATCTGGTCTCCGGCTTACTGGTGTATCAGATCGTGCTTCGGGCGCGGACCGATGAGGTCTCATCAATTGCGTTCTGGACCGCGATCATTTTCCTCATTCATCCTCTCGCCACTGAAACGGTGACGTATCTCTCCGGGCGGGCTTCCGGACTCATGACCTGTTTGTATCTTCTGGCCTTCCTGTCGTATCTCAAGGGCACTGAAGAGGGGAGTCGCGAGGGGAAGCACCGGGTCTGGTATGCCGGTGCCATGCTGGTCTTTCTGTTGGCAATGGCTTCTAAAGAAACCGCCGTGACCTTTCCCCTTGCGCTGTTGCTCTGGGATGTCCTGGTGCGTCGCCTTCATGGGCGGGCTCTCCGTGCCGTGTTCCTGTCCTATCATTTGCCGTTTTGGACGATCGTGATGGTCATGGCTGTCGCTCTTTGGATGCATCCCCGCTATACCTATTTGGCCGATTTCAGTCTGCACATCAGACCGATCTGGGACAATGTGTTCAGCCAGGTGCATGCGGTGGCGTATGCTTTTCTTCTGTTCATCGCCCCATGGAAGCAGAGCTTCGATCATGACCTTCCCATTGTGCATGCTCTGTTTCAATGGCCGTTGCTTGTTGATCTGATGGTGTTAGGCAGTGTCATCGTAGGGGCCCTTGTGGCGATGCGGCGATTGCCTCTTGTGGCATTTGGCATCGGATGGTTTTTTCTTCAGCTGCTTCCGACGAACAGTATCATTCCGCGCAATGATCTATTAAGCGAGCGCAATCTGTATTTGCCTTCTGTTGGACTGTTCATTGCCGCCGTGACGATTGGTTTGGCTCTTTTTAACTGGGTCTTCAGAGAAACATCATCGATACAATGGGTCCAGAGGGTCCAGAAAATTTTTCGACCGATTGGCCTGGCCTGGGTCTTGGCTATTTGCCTGTTCACGGTTCAGCGAAATGCCTTGTATCAGGATCCGGTTCTGCTGTGGTCGGATACGGTTCAAAAATCCCCACAAAAAGCACGGCCGCATAACAACCTGGGTCATTCCTATGCGTTACAAGGTGACTGGAAGCATGCGATTGAAGAATTTCGTGTGGCCCTCATCCTCAAGCCTGACTATGCCCTTGCCCAGGAGAATCTTCGCGATGCCTATCTTCTCCACGTGGGACGGTACGAATAGAGAAGTCTTCTTCTCGCCATCCTGTTGGCTGTCCTGTTAGCGGATGCCCGCTCCCAACAGTGTCTGTCCATATTGAAGCAGTTGCTCGGCCTGTTTCCATCGATTTTTGACGTTTAATCCCACGAGGAGCACATGATGGCCGTTCTTGTACATGCTGGCGATCAGGCATCGGCCCGCTTTGCTGGTAAAGCCGGTTTTGACGCCGGTGACATCTGGATCAAGCAGTAGCTGATTGGTGGATGAAAGATGAACCTGGTGCTGGCCGTTGAGGCTGGTGATGTCCCGTTCGAGCGTGCGCACTATCATCGCGAAGGTGGGGGTTTGCATGGCTTCTTCCGTGAGTGTGGCCAGGTCCACGGCGGTCGAGTAATGATCGGGGGCGTCGAAGCCACAGGGATTGGCGAAATGGGTTCCGCTCAATTCCAGAGCTTTTGCCCGGTTGTTCATCATGTCGACAAACGAGGGCATTTCCCCGCCAATGTGGAAGGCCACCGCCTGGCAGGCGTCGTTGGCACTGGTCACCAGCATGGCCGCCAGCAGATCATGGAGCAGAAATTTCTCATCGGCCTGCAACTTGAGACGTGGAGCGCGTTGGACGAGGGCCCGGCTGTCGATGCTGACCACCTGTTGGGGAGAAGCCTGTTCCAGCGCCACCAGGGCGGTCATGATTTTGGTCAAACTGGCAGGCGGTAACCGTTGGGTAGCATTTTTTTGGAGCAAGACCCGGCCGGATTTCATGTCCATGAGATAGACCGCGGACGCCTTCACGCGGGGCCGCATGGGGGCTGCGCGGATCGTCGTCTCTTTGGCCCAGGTTAGAAGCGGGAGGCACCAGGAAACGACGAGCATCAACAGGAGCCATCCCGCCACTCTTGGGAATGGCTTACGTCTGTTTTCCCTTTCGAGCCGGTTTATGGCTTCCCGGTTTTGCGTTGCGGGCATGGATGGACCAATCCTCTACTTGATCAGATCAAAAAGATTTTTCAACCCGAACCCTTCATCTTTTGGCTCATCGGCGGGCATTTTCTCCGGCCGGCCATCCTGAATGGGTTCCCGTTCTTTCATCAGGTCGTTCAGGTTCGGCATTCCCATGCTCATATTCATATAATCGGGGGGAACTTCAAACAGCGTTGGATTCTGTTTGCTGATTTTCAAATTGGTCAGCTCTATGATCATCCGTTCCTTGGTTTTGCCCTCCACCGAGATCATATCCATTTTCAAAGGGATATCTTCCTGAGTGGTCCACCAGAAGCCCCCGAGTTTACTGCCATCCTTTTTGGTCATGATCACTTTGCTTTTCGTCGTCATGATTCCGTCGATTTTCTCTTCCCCGACCAGCGTTTTTTCGACCTCATAATCGGAGAAATCGCTTTTGTCTTTAGACTGGCCGAGACCCATTTCCATATACGCATTGGCATCCGGCATCAGCATCCAGATGACTTTTTTGTCCTGACGGATGATCATCGTCATGGACTCGCTGCCCATTTTAGTTTCCCGTCGTTCTTTGCCCGGGGCGTGATAGACGACGCCTTCCATGACTCCATCCGCCGTTTCCATTCGTGTATCGCCGGAATACTCTACTTGCGGTCCCTCCCAGGCCAGGACAGGACTCGCCAGACCGATGCTTGCTACAAGCCACACGAGGATTACACGCATCACGAGATTCTCCTTGTTGTGTTGGAATGAGAGTGGTGGCACTCTCTCTGGATATGTTGGAATGGTTGACCTACTTGAAATTGTGGATGGCTGAAGTTTGGAGATTTCCCCTCTCCTTTTTTGAGAGGGATTGGCACCCTTGGAGAAAAGCTACTCTTTCCTGAAAATCCTGTCAACTGGGCGTTTGGAAAGGGAATATGAGAAACATTTCGGGGAAGGCAGGTCTTGACTTTAGCAGGTTTTTTGGCCTGTGGAGTATGGACCGGAGGGCAGTGGCTTGAAACCCCTCGGGGTTGCTTGTCGGGTTATGGGCATTGATGACGGATTAACACTGTCGGGCATGACGGCCCTCTTTTGTCATCCTGACCCATTCGGCAAAGCTCAGGGCAGGGGCAAACGAAGGATCTCGCTGAGCCGTGGGACCGT
>JAOTTP010000042.1 GCA_029864405.1 Nitrospirota bacterium | reverse complement strand
CACCACATCTTCATTGTTTCTTCTCCCGACTTGCTTGAACAATGTTCTGAGTAATCTCAAGTATCTGCTGTGTGAGCAACTTTACTGAATCAAAGTTATTGGCCCGCTCAGCCTGTCTGGCCTCCATCAACAACGCGCGGGCTTCATGTAACTGTCTTTCAATACTGGTCTGAACTGTTGGGGAGGCCAATGTCCCTCCGATGGCAGCAGCATGAAACTCCTCCCAGGCTTGTTCAGTAGCCTGGGCGGATTGATGAATAAGGTCCCGGGCCTCTTGCTGGTCCTGTGGGGCCGTCGGTGGAACTCCGTAGACCGGAGTTCCACCAGATCCCCACGACATGAAGGTGAGGAACAGGACACAGGCCAAACAGGAATACCAAACCGGCATGTTGTGTCCCCATTTCGCATTCGGTTGATTCACGTTCATGGGATTGTTCCTACTGAATTTTGCCTTGGACGATCGCCTGCATCTGTTGAAGTTCTGTATTGTGAGGGTCAAGCGCTAGGGCAGTGGCGAGATGCGTCTTGGCCTCCTGCCATTTTTCCATTCCCATGCTCTTCATGGCCTCAATCGTGGCGGTTCGTAATTTATCATTGATGGCACTGGAAGCGGTTTCGGCACAACGGAATCCTAATCCCACTCCATAGCTGTTGTTCGAGGGATGATTCCAGAAACGATGTGTCGTGGTAATGCTAGATTCGGCGGCAATCCATGATCCACCGCGAATCACTCGTTTCGCACCGACAGTCAGTCGATCGACATATGTGCCTGTTCCTCCAAGCCAGATGGGTTTCAGCGGACCCTGGGTGTTCACGGGATGCGGCGTCTTCTGGTAGAAATCCGGGTCATACCAATCTTCGACCCATTCGAAGACGTTCCCTGCCATGTGGTGGAGGCCATAGGGACTGGCCGCTTCCGGCATGGAGTCCACGGGCAATGTCGCTTCGTGATTTTTGCCAAAGTTGGCTTTTGCCGGATCGAACTCATTACCCCAAGGATATTTCAATCCTTCAGGGCCCCGGGCAGCTCGTTCCCATTCAGCTTCGGTCGGAAGTCGCTTGCCTTTGTATGCACAATAAGCCTTGGCATCAAACCAGTTCACTCCAACCACTGGCTGGGTAGGTGTATTAAGACGAGGGTCGTCCCAGTAGGCTGGTCCAGGATGTCCCTTTTCTTTCATGAACTTTCCATAGTCATTATTCGAGACTTCATGCTTGTCAATGAAAAATCCATCCAGCACTACCCAATGGGCAGGTCCTTCATCATGAAAGGCTTGCTTGGACCAGGGCATGTTCATTCGACGTTGATACAGGCTGGAAGATTCGCCGGAAGTCGTCGTGGCAGTTGCGGGATCTTTGTCGATGCCCATGATGGAAGGGCCGAAGGGCACATATGCCATGTTCTCTGGCACTTGAGCAGAGTCCTGGGCCATCGCTGCCAACGGGTTAAGGGTGAGAAGAAGGGTGCCCAGGAGGACGCCTGCCACGGGCAGGCGTCCTCCTGATCTGGTTAAGCTATCATGTTTTGTCAGTATGGGTGTCATAACATTCATCCTGTCTGGTTAGAGTCTGGTAGATTAATGTTCACATATAGGACGGGTAAAACTGGCCCGACTTACTTTTTGCCCTTGTTGATTTGGTCCATGATCAAGGTCTTGGTCTGCATGTATTCTGCATTGTTCGGATCTCCCTTCAGGGCTTGATCAATGGACTTCAGGGCCTCTTTCCACTTTTCCTGCCCCATACTGATCAGAGATTGCATGAAATCATACTGAATCGTACGAATTCCCTCGGGCGAAGCAGCCTGGGCGCAACGGAACCCAAGTCCGACTCCGTACGAGTTGTTCTCCGGTTGATTCCAGAATCGATGGCTTGTATGAAGGGAGCTTGCCGGTGCCAGCCAGGATCCGCCTTTCAACACTTTGACTGGTCCCTGGTTAGCAAAATTAAGTCCTGTGGCCGGGCCCTGGGGATTCATGGCCGGACTGACATTGAAGTAGCCGGGATCATACCAATCCGAGACCCACTCAAAAACATTACCAGCCATGTTATAGGCTCCAAATCCGCTCACACCTTCTGGATAGGAATCCACCGCAGTGGTGTGGCCCACCGCTTGGCCATAATTGGCCTTGGATTCATCAAGCTGGTGGCCCCAGGGGTAATGAGCATGGCCATCCGGGCCCTTGGCGGCTCGCTCCCATTCAGCTTCCGTTGGCAACCTTTTCCCTTTCCATTCGCAGAAAGCGCTGCCGTCATACCAGTTAACACCCACGACCGGTTGCTCCGGCTTATTGAGCCGTGGATCATCCCAGTAGGCAGGAGCCGCATGGCCGGTGGCCTTCATAAATCCCTTATACTCTGTATTGGAGACTTCATATTTATCGATGTAGTAAGCATCGAGGACCACATTGTGCGGCTTTTCATCTTGATGGTCGTTGCTTCCCATGATGTACTCGCCTCTGGGAACGAGAACCATGTTGTCAGGATTCGCACTCAAGGCAGGAGTGGTGATGAGCAGCAGTGAGGTGAGCACGGTGCCGCCGATGGTTTTGTGTAATGTCTTCATGGAAGTATCTCCCTGGTTCTGTGAATGATTGTTTGAAGAGCTGAATGGTATACGCATGACAATGACCCTCCGGGTTAATTGTGAGAGTGGTGATGAAGAGATTGAAGCCGGTTCTTCAAGATTGTGGCATCAAACACATCTCCGCATTGCAAAAATTTCCACACGGGAATTTGAAATTCCGAGGTCCCTTGATCGGGTGAGATACAAAAACTATTCACCAAAAACCCACCGCAACGCGTACAGGTTGTTGACAGTCTCCCAGCAAGATCATTCCCTCTCCTTTCCGGTTCCTGGGCTGAATGTTGTTTGGTGAGTGCCATTTGTAGCTTCTCCCTTTTAAATAAAATGAAAATTAGTAGCAACTTCACATTTAATGTTTGTCTAATGTATGTATATAGTTATAGCTAACTGTTTAATGTTTGTCAATAGTTTGCATATTAAACTTTTGACATACATTGTACATACTGGTACATTTCCCTAATGCCAATGTATCGAATCCATCGATTTTCAAAGCTAACGGGCCTCTCTACTCACGTTATCCGAGCCTGGGAACGCCGTTATGGTCTCGTCACTCCAGTTCGAGGAGTTAATAGATATCGTCTGTATACGGACGAGGATGTGGAATTTTTCCGATATCTGAAATCTCAAGTCGATCAGGGAATGGCTATTGGAGAACTGGCTGAATTGGGTCGTGAAACCTTACAGGAAGAAGCTCAGCGGCTGTCTGTGGAAACTCATCGTGAGCCACCACCATCTGAACGTTTAGTTTTCGAGTTGACGCAGGCTTTACAGGAGAATGATCGTGCGGTGTTTGAACGAAAAATGAATGGCGCCCTGGCGGTGATTCCATTTGAAGAGGCGTTGCATCGTTTTTTGTTGCCCCTGCAAGAACGGGTGGGACAACTCTGGCACGATGGGATCATCGGCGTGGGGCAAGAACATTATGCGTCGAGTCAAATTAAACAAAAGATCTTTTCGGCCATGAACCAGTTTCGAACATCTGATGAGGGACCGATCGTGGTTATTGCCTGTCCAGGCAATGAATGGCATGAAATTGCGGCCATGACGGCCGCGTACATCTGTCGAGCACGGGGTTGTCGGGTGCAATATTTGGGAGCGAATTTACCCATTCCTGAATTAGCCACCTATTGCGACCGTATCCGGCCTACATGCGTGTTGCTTTCCGTGACCATAATGGAGTCTTCGGATGATGCCCGCAGGCTGGCGGAAGGATTAGCCGCTCAGATTTTACCGGTGTCTTCTGTCGGGGTGGGCGGGCAAGGTATCCAAGCACATGCTGAAGTATTTTTGCAGAAGAACATCATCGTTTTTCAGGACTTGAAGGCCTTGGATAGTTTCGTGTTTTCCCTCACGCATTAACCGACTCATAGCCTTTCCAGTAGCTGGATTTGAGGATTGATTCCGGTTATTCAGGTTCGACTTTTCCGATGTTTTAATCCCTAAGCTTTTCTCTTTCACCAACGCCTGTTTCATATTTGAGAAGGCTTTGATATGGGGGCGTCTGCCTTGACTCAGAGGCGATGGGATTTCAATCACATGACCAGGAATGAAGACAATTCGGTCGCATAACCCGAAGGGCTTTTTGTGAAATTCATTGGGAAGAGGGCTGGTTAGCAGATAATTTTATGACTCGTGGGAGAGTTGGTGGAATGGAAAATGATCTGTACCAAATCATTTATGCCAGCGCGGCAACACGGCCTATTGAAGAAGATGAGTTACTCACAATGTTGAAACTCGCGCGGGAGAAAAATGCGCGGCTTGGAATCACGGGCATGTTACTCCATTGTGATGGGTCGTTTATTCAAGCTCTTGAAGGACCCAAGGACCGGGTGATGGATCTGCTTCGTGTGATTCGGCAGGATCCTCGTCACAGGCGAATGGCCGTGTTATTTGAGGGGCCGATCCAACACCGGAGTTTTTCGCAGTGGTCGATGGGGTTCAGCAGGCCTTCCAAGGAAGAACTTGCTATGACCGAGGGCTATACACCCTATCTTGATTTAGGAAATGATCTAATGGCGATCAAAAATTATAGCAGTGTGGCCCTAAAATAAATCGGGGCATTTCGGGAATTGACGGATAAAAAATCCTCATCCATCGATGGCTCACTCTAGTAACATGGCTACTTCCTGAATTTGATAAATTCTAAACTAATAAGAAACTTTTGTTAAAGGATGCATTTCAGCCAAAATTGAGGAAGTACCTTTTGCGTTATAGAAATTGCCACTAGGCAACCATCTCGTTGGTTTTTGTTTGACACGGATGCGTTGGTTGATACTTGCCGTCCATTTCCGAGAAAGGGAATGGGCGTTTTTTTCTCAGGCCAGATTGTATTTCTTTTGGTGCAGTCAAGAATTTGCGCTAAAATCCGAAATACACATAATGCCTCTCCCGGTTTTCTCATCTACTGATTCTCAAACCAACTCTCAAGTGTGCACGGCTCCCTGGTGGGGTGCGTGGTCCGCCATCTTAATTGTCGTGTGTTTTTATTTCACTCAATCGGTCGGAATTGTCATGGTGCAAATGGTTGCAGGGCTTGGCGCGGGGTTTTCGCAAGGTGACGCCGGGTTTCCTGCCATTGATCAAACCTGGCTCCTTCCATTGTCGTTGTGTGTCGCCACAATTGGAGCGGCGATGGTGTCTCTACAGGTGGCGACCAGTCGAGCGAAGCTGTCCAAGCATTCTGTGTGGTTGTGGGAGTTCATTGAGCAGTCCAACGATCTTCGGGAGCTGTGGCGTTTTGTGTTACTCGGCTTGGGCTTGGGCTTGGGATTTTTCGCGCTCACAGAATATGGGGTGCTACCGCCGGACGATCTTCCCCAGCCGATCTTTGATGCATTGTTGACTGCACCGCTCTTGCTGCAAATTGGCTGGGTCCTGATGATTGTCCTGCTCTTTCCTGTTGTTGAGGAGATCCTCTTTCGTGGGTTTTTGTTCACTGGCCTCGCCCAATCTTGGGGACAAACTCTTGCCGGCATCGTGACCACGGTGCTCTTCGTCGCGGTGCATATGCCGAAAGTGTTGGAATATTGGCCGGCATTGTTTGCGGTCACGCTCATTGGAACGCTCACGGTCTTCATACGAATCCGCACAGGAAGTCTTGCCCCCGGTATCGCCCTGCATAGCACCTATAACGGCGTGTTAGTGGCTTCCGCACTCCTCACCCAACCCGCATCCTGAAAACCCTCACTAGCAGGTTCCTTCCAGTGTACGATCTTCTCGTTTAGGGGGAAATCATCGGTGGTTAAAAGCGCGGCGTGATTGGAGTCTAGCTTTATTCCCATTGGACTTGATTGAGATTTGAGGGTATTCTGGCAGAACAATGGTTCCTGCCTTTTGAATGGAATGATCAAACTTCTTGCCAAACTGCTCCGCGTGCTGAATTCCGAAACCGATCCAGGCCAAATTTCTTTGGGATTGTGTTTTGCCATGATCGTTGGGCTCACCCCTCTTCTGAGTTTGCACAATCTCTTGATGCTCCTGCTGGTCTTCATTCTGCGCGTGAATATATCGGCTTTTCTGTTGGGACTGGCGCTGTTTACTGGGATTGCCTATCTGCTTGATCCGCTCTTCCACCTGCTCGGGCTGGCCGTTTTGACCGCTCCGTCGCTGGAAAGTTTTTGGGCGTCCCTCTATCAATCGGTGTGGTGGCGATTGGAGTATTTCAATAATTCTATTGTGATGGGAAGCCTGGTGTTTTCTGTGAGTGTATTTGTCCCTGTTCTTCTGCTATCGAACCTCCTGATTCGTCGCTATCGACAACATGTCCTGGCCTGGGTCCAAAAAACGCGGATCATGCAAATGTTTAAAGCCAGCAAGTTGTATCAGACCTATGAAACCTTTTCGTCCTGGAGGCCTGGCTGATGACGAAATGGATTCGGTGGTGGGGGCTTGGGGCGTTTGTTGTATTCGCGGTCACCCTAGGTTGTGTGTGGATATTTTTTGTGGATGGATGGGTGAAAGGGTTGATCGAAGGGGCAGGGACCGAGGCGGTAGGGGCTAAGGTAGAACTGGATGCGGCCGATCTCAGCTTGTTTCCCGCAGGCCTCTTGTTGACCAGACTGCAAGTGACAAACCCCAAGACTCCCATGACTAATGCGGTAGAGATAGCTAAGGTCACGATGGGACTAGACGGACTGAATCTCCTACGGAGAAAAGTCATTGTTGAGGAAATGGCTTTGGAAGGCGTTCGATTGGGCACTCCCAGAGCGATATCCGGCGTCGTGAAACCGGTTAAGGAGACAACGACCGGTGAGAAAGGCATGTTTGGGATTTCCCTTCCCTCCTTAGAGGTCCCCGATGTCAAAAATATTTTGGAAAAGGAAGACCTCGAGACGATTCGATTGATTGAGACCCTGAAAACAGATATGCAGCGTGAAAAAGAGACGTGGGAATCACGATTGAAAGAATTGCCGGGGAAATCTCAAGTGGCTCAATACAAGGAACGCATAAAAAATCTGAAAAAAGCCGGGAAAGGCGGGTTGGAGGGCGTGCTGGGTGGAGTTGGGGAAGTGCAGTCGTTGAAGCAGGATATTGAGCAGGAAATTGAATCACTCAAAGGCGCTAAGAAGGAATTTGAGGACAAGGTGGTGTTGCTACGAACTCGGTTCGAGCAGATTAAAACGGCACCGCAACGCGATATTCAACATCTCAAGGCCAAATACAATTTGTCTCCACAAGGACTGGCCAATATGAGCCAAACGCTATTGGGATCGGAGATTGGATCGTGGGTTCGCGAAGGGGCGGTATGGTATGAACGAGCGAAGCCGTTTCTAGAAGGCGCACAAGCTTCAGGGGGAGGGGAGGCTGGTCCCCAGGTATACAAACCCTTGCGAGGGAAGGGTGTGGATGTACATTTCAAGGAAGCGCATCCGCTTCCGGACTTTCTGATTCGCTTGACGAAGGTGTCGGTCAGTTTGGACTTTGGGGATGTGGCCGGAACCATTCACAATGTGACGAACGACCAACCGACTTTGGGGCAACCTACGACGTTTGCCTTCTCCGGAGAGCAGTTGAAAGGAGTTGAGTCTGTGACCTTAAAAGGGGCGCTCAACCATGTGGTGCCTGCCGATGCCAAAGATCAGCTGACGGTGCAGGCGAAAGGGTATGAGCTGACCAACCTGGTGTTGTCCAAAGATGATAAATGGCCGGTGACCCTGGCTAGTGGGATGGGCGATATGAACATAAACGCGGATCTCAAGGGACAAGCGTTGACGGCTCATGGCACGGGGAATCTCCGCAGCCTTCACATTTCGGCAGGAAAGGATGGTGATACCAATCCTTTAACCAAATCTCTCAGCAATGCCGTGACGGGCGTTTCCCAATTGTCCCTTCAGGCCGATGTGCAGGGGACATTGGAGCAACATGATGTCACGTTATCCTCCGATCTAGATCGTATTCTCCAAGATGCTGCGGGTAAGATGGTCAATGAATTGGCTGCGAAGTTTGGAACTGAACTTCAAACAGCCATCTCTGCCAAGATTGCAGAACCGATGCAACAACTCAAGAATAGTTTGTCTGGATTTGAAGGAATGGCCGGTGAATTAACCGAGCGGGTCACCCAGCATAATGACATTCTCAAAAGTCTTCTTGAAAAAAGTCTTCCTACCAAAGAGCTGAAGGGTCTTCCTGGCGGACTCAAACTACCGTTTTAATTGTTACCTGGAATCTGGTTTATGTTTCACAAAGTTTGTTGTAGGCGTCCAGCGCCGCAACTTTGTAGCATTCCGCTAGCGTTGGATAATTAAAGACCGTCGTGAGAAAGTATTCGAGTCCACGTTCGGTATGAAGTATAGCCTGCCCGATGTGAATAAGTTCGGTGGCTCCCGTCCCGATCGCATGCACACCCAACAGCCGGTGATCATGTCGATGGAATAATAGTTTCAACATGCCGTTTGGGTCCCCCATAATTGTGCCACGGGCAATTTCGCGGTAACGGGCGATTCCCACCTCATACGGAACTTTCTGGACCGTGAGTTGTTCCTCTGTGGCTCCCACCATAGAAATTTCCGGAATGGCATAAATTCCAACAGGAAACAGGCTCGTCATGGGTTTGGCTTCCATACCAAAGGCATAACAGGCCGCCAAGCGCCCCTGTTCGGAAGATGTGGCTGCCAGGCTCGGAAAGCCAATGACATCACCCACGGCCAGAATATGCGGGACTGTCGTGCGATATTGAGAATCGACTTGCAGACGGCCACGGGCATCCACGGTCAATCCGGCCTTGTCTAGTTTGAGAGTCGCTGTGGCCCCCGTTCGTCCGACAGAATACAGGGCAAGGCCTGAGACCAGTCGTTTTCCGGAAGCTAAGTGAATTACGATTTTCCGGGATGGTGTATTCGCTATTTCTAATTTTTCGACAGTCTCCCCAAGGCGAAAGGTAACCTGGTGATTTCGCATCTGATAAATGAGTTCATCGACGATTTCGCCATCGAGAAATTCCAACGGACGGATTCGGGAATCCACAAGGGTGACTTCGACGCCAAGTGCTCCTAACATTGAGGCATATTCAATGCCGATGATCCCGGCTCCAACCACTGTCATGGTTCGTGGAAGGTGTTGTAGGTGGATGATGCTGTCACTGTCGAGAATATGTTGGCCGTCAATGGGAATGTTGGGTGGAGGCGTTGGGATGGTTCCCACGGCAATCAGAATGTGGGCGCTCGAGACGGTTTGTGATTGGTGCTCTGTGCGAACCAACAGGGTGTGGGGATCCACAAAGGAGGCTTCCCCTTGTATGAGTTCCACATCGTTTCTTCGCAGTTGATCGTTCATCACTGCACCTTCGATGCGGATGACTTCCGCCACGCGAGTCACCAGTTGCTCGGCCGTTGGTCGTATTTTTGATGTGTCCGGTGAACGTCCCCAATGTTGATGGGGCCCGGTAAAGGACATGACGGCTTCACGAAATGTTTTGCTTGGAATGGTTCCGGTCTCTAAACAGGCGCCGCCGACGGCGCGCTTCTTTTCAATGACCGCGACGCGTTTCCCTAATTTGGCCGCTTGAATGGCCGCCCGCTGCCCCGCTGGCCCGCTACCGATACAAATCAAGTCGTATTGAAATGGTGAAGGTGTAGTGATTGGAGAACTCATGATGACAAGATGATGGAGGTTTTCTTTCCAGCTTAGTAATCAGAGCATAAAGTGTCACTGCTGGTGAAGTAAATGCAAAGATTCGCAGGGGGGATTTTCTTATCAGGGTCGGTAGAGGTGATTAGCTAGGTTTGAGGCGCTCGTGTGAGCGTGTGGATGATGATTTCCGGAAAGCAGAATAGCCGAATGGGGAACAGTGACGTGCCGACTCCTCGAGAGGTGTATCCTCGCATGGTGTGGTATTGCCATGGGCCTGCCTTGTAGGGTCTAGGGCATCGGCAATGGGTGAGGATGGGACGGCCTCCGGGAAGACAGATTTGGCCTCCGTGCGAGTGGCCGCAGAGGTACAGATCCATCCCGGCTGTAGATGCCTCCGGGATAATTTCCGGGGAATGCACCAGGAGAATTCGCACCGCTTCGGCGGGCGCGAGGCGCACGGCTTTCTCCAAATCACCCGTTTCGTAATAATGGACATCGTCTAGCCCGAGTAGCCAGATAGCATCGGAACCTTTTTCCAGGGCCTGAGCTTCATTGAGTAACATCCGGATTCCAGCCCGCTCAAGGCCCGGCACCATTTCCAGCCAATCGTGGTTCCCCAAAATGCCCGTGACGCCATAGGGAGCCTGGATGGTGTTGACCAATGATTCCATGAGTATCAGTGTCTTGTCATAATGGCCATAGGTGAGGAAGCGAAAATCACCGGTCATGACGCACAGGTCGTAACGCAGCGTGGACAGGGCGGCCTGAAGGGCGTGGCCTTTATCGATCATCCCTTCGATATGAAGATCTGATAAATGCACAATACGAAATCCCTCAAATGATTCGGGAAGGTGAGGAATCGGGACGGTGTGCTCGACAATTCGATATCGTGACGTATTCTTCACGGCGAGTGGCCAAATGCCGGTCGTTTTCAAGAGGGTTTTGATAAGCCAGGCAATGGCGGGAAATTCCTCCATGTGGATGTGGAGGTGATAGCCTTTTAACAGGAGGGCCGAATAGTGGGCCTGCATTTCCATGCGTTGGCCTGCATGGTCAGGCCCGATACGGTCGACTAATTTGGCAAAGGCTTCTTGATCGTGGTGCTGGGTCATGTGCTTGTCAGCCATATGGGATCAGAGGTACCATTCAACCATGCAACGATTAGATCTTAGTCATTCCGAGTTACCCGATCTCCAGTTTGTCCTCATGGTATTGGCATTGTGTACTTCAGATTTGCAGACCATGAATGCGCCACGCCCTGTGAGAGAAGCGGTCTTTAATCGGTGTTGGGCATTGATGCATGAAAGTCCTCCGCCTGTGAATAGACAAGAGCGGGTCCTGGATTTGAAACACAGTGATGAAATCACCCTGGAGGCCTTGGTCCATGTCATCCGACAGACCTTCGAGGACCATGGTATTGTTGAATTGACCTGGGAGCACCCCCCAAGTGAACCCACACGCGAATCGACTCCCGAAGCCGGCCCTTTGGTCGAGCGGTTACAGCAGTGGGAACCTCCCCCAGACGAATTGAATCCTCCCTCCTCTTCATCAACTAATCCTACACACTGACGGTTAAGGATGTCTTTGGCCTGTGCCCCCTCCTAACAGATTAGGATATTCCTTGATCAGCAGAAGGATCATCGTCGGGGACTGGGGCTCTCAGTGAATGGTGTCGGTTGGTTGAGGCACAAAAAAAAATGAGACTGCGAAACGTGGACCTCGTGATACCTAATGGGGAGATTTAAATAATTGCATGGAGAGCGCACGAACAAGTCGAAAGAGATTCCTCTTGGGGGCTGTTTGGTAGCTCAGAAACGGTTATAGATTCATGCAGGTCACGAGTTGGCCGTCTTCACCTGTTTGGGGGTTGCCTGAGAAGGGCCAAAGGCACCCACGCTCCGGAATTTGGTCTCTCGTTGTTTCCGAAGTGCTGCCGTCGATAATTTCTGCAATTGCAGGAAATGTGTGTCGAGTGCCTGTGATACGCGGTCGGCCATGGTGTTTACGTCTCGATGGGCCCCTCCCATTGGCTCAGGTATGACCTCTTCGATAATATTCAGTTTGCGTAATTCCGGTGCCGTCATTCGCAAGGCCGTGGCGGCATCCGCTGATTTGGCGGGATCTCCCCACAGAATCGCCGCGCAACCCTCTGGAGAAATCACGGAATAAATCGCATGTTCGAGCATCAGAACCCGATCTGCCACACCTAAGGCCAACGCTCCGCCACTGCCCCCTTCTCCTGTGACCACGGCAAGAATCGGCACTTGCAATCTGGACATTTCCAGTAAATTTCTGGCAATGGCTTCGGCTTGCCCTCGCTGCTCGGCATCGACGCCAGGGTACGCTCCTGGAGTATCGATAAAGGTGATGATGGGTCGGTTGAAGCGCTCCGCTAATTTCATGAGACGCAAGGCTTTTCGGTAGCCCTCCGGTTTGGCCATGCCGAAATTTCGACGCATGCGTTCCTTCAAGGACTTCCCTTTCTCATGGCCGATGGCCATGATGGAGCGGCCCTTCCAGGTGGCAAACCCTCCGATAATAGCGTGGTCGTCGCCGAACAGGCGATCACCATGGAGTTCCACAAAATCTTCCGTCATGTGCTCCAGATAATCAGAGATCGAAGGGCGCTGGGGGTGTCTGGCGATTTGGCTGTGTTGCCAGGGAGAGAGATTGGCAAAGGTCTCACGCTCGAGGTTTGCCAGTTGTTCGGTCGATTTGACGATGGCCTCCTGGACTGAGACCTTTGTGGATTTGGATTTCACCAACTTGGCAATGCGTTCTTCAAGATCCTTCAGGGGTTTTTCAAAGTCCAGGTATTCACGCACGGGCAGGCTCCTTGGTAGAGGGCAATTATTGGAAGGTGACCGTGGATGTTCCGAGGAGATGTTCCACTTCTTCTAAAAACTCCGGGGACGGGGCGATACCGACGTTCGATAACCCGGACACGCTGGCCGTCAGATCGGGATACAAGTGAAACGCCAACGAAATAGGGGTTGGACCGCGATGGCGTTCGAATATATCCTTTAAGTCTAGCAGATTATGAGGGAGAACGTCCTGTTCGTGGACCTGGAGGGTCACATGCTTTACCGTTTCGTTTTCTAATTGGGGGAGCGATTCGACTTTGGTGGCCTTGATGCGGGCGCCGTTATCCATTAGGTCTACGGTTCCCGTAATCCGAACGACCGATTCCGGACCTAATAAGTCTTCGTGGTTCTTAAAGGTTTCAGGGAAAATAATGGCTTCAACGGTGCCATGCAAATCTTCCAATTGGGCGTAGGCCATCCGGTTGCCTTTTTTCGTCGTCGTAATTTTGAGGCTTGAAATGACCCCGCAGACTTTGACCTCCCGTCCGTCGCCCACCTCGCGAATGGTTTGGGTAGAGCAGGTAGAAAAATGAGTGATCCCAACGCTGTGGCGGTTGAGAGGATGCGCGGTGATATAAAAGCCGGTCAGCTCTCTTTCATATTTCAATAAGTCATTCTGAGACCATTCGGGAATCTGCGGGATGACGAATCCAAAACCGTCTTGCTTTGGCGTTGCGGGTTCTGGAGCCAGTATTTCAAACAGACTGGTTTGGCCTTCCCGTTTGTTGCGTTGAATCGTCGAGGCATGGTCCAGGGCTTCATCCAGGACCTGAAACACACTGGCGCGCGAGAGCCCCATGGAATCAAAGGCTCCGACCTTAATGAGTCCTTCCAAGACCCGTTTGTTGACCTTCTGCGAATCAATGCGGCAGCAAAAATCGATAAAGGACGAAAATGGGCCTTCCGTGTCACGGGATTCTAAAATCACATCCACGGCGTTTCCCCCGACGTTTTTAATCGCCACCAATCCAAATCGGATACCCTCAGGCACCACACTGAAGTTTTTCAAACTTTGGTTGGCATCGGGCGGCAGAATGTGTATTCCCAATTCCCGGCATTCCGTAAAATAGCCGACCATTTTGTCGGTATTTCCCATTTCAGATGTCATCAAGGCCGCCATAAATTCCGTGGAAAAATGGGCTTTCAGGTAGGCGGTTTGGTAAGTGACCACCGCATACGCGGCGGAGTGAGACTTGTTGAATCCGTACCCTGCGAAAAAGGCCATTTGATCAAATAATTTCTCTGAGAGCTTTTCCGGGATGCCTTTCCCTTTGGCCCCCGAGACAAACAATTCCTTTTGTTTGGCCATTTCCTCATGTTTTTTCTTGCCCATCGCCCGGCGGAGCAAGTCGGCTTGTCCCAGTGAAAATCCTGCGAGCTGGTTGGCGACCGCCATGACCTGTTCCTGGTACACGATCACCCCGTAAGTCTCTTTAAGAATGGGTTCTAATTGGGGAGGGTCATAGACAATTTGTGTGGCATCGCGCTTCCGTTTAATAAAATCGTCCACCATGCCGCTCTCTAATGGGCCAGGGCGATAGAGCGCGAGGATGGCAATCAGGTCTTCAAATGTTTCCGGTTTGATTTTGACCAACAGGTTTCGCATGCCGGAACTTTCCAGCTGGAAAATCCCTGAGGTTTTTCCGGAGCTGAGCAGCTCAAATGTCTGGAGATCATTCAAGGGCAGATTGTTGATGTCCAAGGGAGGCTCATCCGGATGCTTGGCATTGACCATCCTCACCGCGTCATGAATCATCGTCAGGGTTTTGAGTCCCAGAAAATCGAACTTCACCAAGCCGACTTTTTCCAAATCCGTCATCGTGTATTGGGTCACGATTTCGTCGTTACTTGTTTTATACAACGGCACATGATCCATAAGGGGTTTTTGCGAAATGACCACCCCGGCGGCATGAGTCGACGCATGTCGTGCCAAGCCTTCCAAGGCCATGGCCGTGTCCATGAGTTCCTTCATTTTGGCATCTTGATCAACAAGCTCTTGAAGGCGTGGTTCCTGTTTCAGAGCATCTTGGAGGGTGATGTTGAGTTGGGTGGGTACCAACTTCGCGACCCGGTCAACTTCGGCATAGGGGAAGTCCATCACTCTCCCGACATCCCGAATGGCAGCTTTGGCGCCCAGTGTGCCAAAGGTAATGATCTGGCACACATGCTTCTCTCCGTATTTCTCAATGACATAGTTGATGACTTCGCCACGACGGTCCATGCAAAAGTCCATGTCGATATCCGGCATGGTGACACGTTCGGGGTTGAGAAATCGTTCAAAGAGCAGGTTGTAGGTGAGGGGATCGAGATCCGTAATCCGCAGGGCGTAAGCCACAAGGCTGCCGGCGGCCGATCCTCGCCCTGGGCCGACTGGAATCTTGCGGGATCGGGCAAAATTGATGATGTCCCACACGACCAAAAAGTAGCCGGCATACCCCATGGCATTCAGCACGGCTAATTCGGTATGGAGTCGCTGCTGGTAGACTTCGGATGGAATGGATGTTGGGCGTTCCCGTAAACGGGCTCGAAGGCCTTCTTCTGAAAGATGTTGAAGGTACGAGTCATGGGTTTGCCCTTCAGGAACCTGATAATCCGGCAGATAGGTTGCCCCGAACTCCAATTGAAGATCGCACTGTTCGGCCACTTGGGTCGTGTTCAAAACCGCACGCTCAAATTCGGCAAACTCCGCGATCATTTCTTCCGTAGATTTGACATATAACTGATCGGTGTCAAACTTCATCCGGTTGGGATCTTTGAGCGTTTTCCCCGTCTGCAGACACAACATGATTTCATGTGGGCGCGCATCCCGTTTATTGAGATAATGACAATCGTTGGTGCCCACCAGCGGAATGCCAAGCTTCTCGTGAATCTCCAGTAACCCCCGATTCGCCACGAGTTGATGATCCAAGCCGTTGGCCTGCACTTCCAGGTAATAGCGGTCCTTTCCGAAGATTGACCGATATTCATCTGCCACCCGGAGGGCCCCTTCCATATCCTGGTGGTTAATGAGCTGAGGCACTTCTCCGCTCAAACACCCGGAGAGGGCAATGAGCCCTTCCTGATGTTCCTGTAATAATTCCTTGTCCATACGAGGTTTGTAATAAAATCCCTCAAGATAGGCCTTGCTGGAGAGTTTAATGAGGTTGTGATAGCCAACCTGATTGGTAGCCAGAAGAATCAGATGAAAATACTCGTTATGCGCAAGGTGCCCTGCCCGCTGGGTGCGATTGCCAGGAGCCATATAGGCTTCACATCCGATAATGGGCTTCACGTCATGGGCTTTGGCTTTTTGATAAAAATCAATGGCGCCAAAGAGATTGCCATGGTCGGTCATGGCGACGGCGGGCATGCCGAAATTCTTCACCTGTTGGAACAGGGGTGTGAGTTGGTTAGCCCCGTCGAGGAGGCTATACTGAGTGTGAAGATGGAGATGAACGAATTGTGCTGGCACTCATGTGATCCTTCCATAAAAAATTCTAATGAGCACCTCGAGTGAAGTCAAATGAAATAACCGGGTGATGAACAACACGGTGTTGGGTTCCTGAATTTTTGAAGAATTGCAAGAGCAAAAAGAAGAATTCATGAGGAGAAATAAGAAAAAAGTAATCCAGAAAAAATGGGCACAAGTATGTGGATAAATCGATAGCATCGGATGGAATGGCACGATAGAGAATGCGTTAAGCGGATTGCTCATTTGGTGGGCATTGTGTTGAACGATTCATCACCTACTACAGGTATGGTCTCAAGGATGGTCACGGAAAAACACCTATGAAGAGATAGGGAAATTTGTCTCCCACGGTCGTTCTCGTTCCTTTGTCGCACTCACGTACTGCCCTCTGTACGCTCTGTTTTTCCAGAAGTTGTGAGGGAAAACAATCTTGATGAAAATGGTATCAATATGAATGAGAGCCCATCTGAAACATTTGCTTCCCGGGTAATAGGAGGAAGAAGACATGATTCTGACAACTACGCCTAATATCGAAGGCCATCGGATCAAAGACTATTTAGGGATTGTGGCTGGAGAAGCCATTTTAGGCACAAATTTCTTTAGGGACTTTTTTGCCAGGGTTCGGGATGTGGTGGGAGGACGATCGGGAGCCTATGAAAAAGAATTAGCCCGTGCTCGAGAAATTGCGTTTCAGGAAATTCAAGAAGAAGCGTTGAAGGTGGGGGCCAATGCCATTATTGGAATCGATTTGGATTATGAAGTCATGGGCGAAAACGGGAGCATGTTGATGGTCAGTATTAGCGGGACTGCGGTGAGGTTTGAGTGAGTGATTGGCGACTGGGGAGGAAATCTGCAATTCCAGAAACGTGAATGGTTGAACTTGAACATCCGGATCAACGAAGTTGAGAAAGACAATCGGTATTAATTGTTTTTCCTTACATGAAAATATTGACCATGTCGGAGTTGGGCCGATACAATCAGTAGAATAATGAAGCAGAAATTTTTCCTGTCGGGAAGGAAGTCGGCCGTTGCGGCAATGAAAATTCAGATATGTATGCGGTGAAACGTCAAAGAGAAATTTTAGCCAGGAGGATTCGATGAAAGCGAAAAAAGGTGTTGTTGATTTTCTTAATAAAGTTCTCACGAATGAACTGACGGCCATCAATCAATATTTCCTGCACGGTGAAATGTGTGGCAATTGGGGATATACCGTGTTGCACAATGAAATTCGTAAACATGCGATTGATGAAATGAAGCATGCGGAACAAATTATTGAACATGTTCTGTTTTTGGATGGATTCCCAAACTTGCAACGGTTGGGAACGCTGAAAATTGGCGAAACGGTGCCGGAACAGCTTAAATCGGATTTGGGATTGGAACATGATGCGGTGAAATTGTTAACTGAAGCGATTGAGCATTGCGTCAATGTTGGAGATTTCAATACGCGGGGAAAACTGGAAGTGATTCTCACCAGTGAGGAAGAGCATATCGATTGGATCGAAACGCAGCTGGAAACCATGAAGCAGGTAGGGGTGGAAAACTATCTCAGCCAGCATATGCATCAGGGTTGAGTAACCTAATTTTACCGTTTTACGATAAGGGCTTTCCGGGATTGCGGACAAATCCTGGAAAGCCCTTTTTTATTTGCCAATTGAGGTCTGGGTCTATCCTGGAGAAGTCTGTACGATCAGCCCGCGGGAGAAATTGTTAATGCCAGAGTGAAGATCCTGAGGAAAAGGCCATCAGAATGCCGACAATGGTCGTCATGACACCCACGCAGGTCTGGAGTCCGTGATGGAGCCATGTCAGAGATCGAGCTGAATACCAAAAGGGAATAGCCATGATCAAGGATAGGAGGCCCATGCCGATGGTCGATCCTAAACCAAAAAGGAGGATATACATGATGGCCTGGCTCGCTGAAAGGGTGGCGTTCAGGGTTAACAGGATTAGCGCCGCTGATCCGGCCATCCCGTGCATCAGGCCAACCAGCAACGCACGGTAAGGAAAGCCATGGGCATGATCGTGGGACGTATTGTCAGGGTGCGTGGGTTCGGTATGCGCATGCGCATGAAAGTGGGGTGGTAGATCCGGATGTTGGTGAACATGAAAATGAATGCGATTTTTTCGCATCCGTCGAAACACGTCGACTCCCAAACCCACCAGCATCACACCCACCATGAGTTCCAAGCCTTGAGCGAATCGTTCGGGAATGATGGTTCCCAACATCAAGACCAGCGAACTGAATATCAACAACGTCAGCGTATGTCCCAATCCCCAGACCATCCCCTGTTTAACCGTCTGGGCGATCGATCCGCTTCGGGTGGCTAAGGAAGCCACTGCCGCCGCATGGTCCGCTTCACAGGCGTGCCGCATCCCCATTAAAAATCCTAATCCAAGAATACTGAGCATCATAATCCTTTGCCATCCGGACCAATTGACCGGTGTTGTTGAATCCAGCGGTACCACGCTGACAAGCCCTCACCGGTCTGAGCGGAAATCTGGAGGACCTGAGCACTCGTGTTGACCATGTTGACATAGCGTAGGCATTGGTCGATGTCAAATGACAAGTACGGCAACAAATCAATTTTATTAATCAACACGAGGTGGGCCGACTGGAACATATGGGGATATTTCAAGGGTTTGTCTTCGCCTTCGGTCACGGACAGGATGACCACTCGGGCCTGTTCCCCTAAATCAAAGAGGGCTGGACAGACCAGGTTGCCCACATTTTCAATCATGACGACGGATTGGGTTGAGGGCTGGAGGGACTCCAGTCCTCGAGCGACCATATCGGCTTCCAAATGGCAACCGGCTCCAGTATTGATTTGCACGACAGCACAGCCTGTTCGGCGAAGACGTTCGGCATCGTGGAGCGTGGCTTGATCGCCTTCAATCACAGATACCGGAAACTCTTTCTGAAGATCGGCAATGGTCTTTTCCAGAAGGGTCGTCTTGCCCGAGCCCGGTGAACTGACCAGGTTCAACGCGAGAATATGGCGTTCGGCCAACCATCCGCGATTCCGTTCGGCCAGCCGGTCGTTCTTCGAGAGAATCGCCTGCTCCAGGAGGACAGTCTTTTTCTCATGATGATGGTCCTCATGATCCGCCTGGGAGTGGCTGCGATGTTCATGGTCATGCGGGTGGGCATGGGAATGCTCAGGCGTTTCTTGGGCGGCGAGCGGAATCGTTTGGCCAGTGGCAATATTTGTCATGGTCGGACGCATCGAGTCCGAACAGCCGCAGGTGGTACACATTTAGACGATCACCATGTCTTTAATGTTGAGTTCTTCTCCCGATAGACGCGTGATGTTGCGTGATCCACAGGGACAGGAATCATATAGCTCTTCGAGGGGAAAGGTTATCCCACAGGTATGGCAGGATGCTTGTCCCGGAATTTCACGAATATGCAGGGAAGCCCCCTCCAGGGACGTCCCTTGACTGACGACGTCAAAACAAAAACGCACGGCGTCAGGCATGATCGCGCTGAGCTTGCCGATTTCCACGGTCACGTCGGTCACTTTCGCCCCGTGAGCCTGTTCGGTCACAATATTCACAATATTGCGGGTAATGCCTAATTCATGCATGACGTTCAACAAATTCTTGGTAATTGTTCGCCCACGAGCATGTCCATAATCCGTACCCCGCCGAATGTGGTGGACAACGTCACTCGTCCCGCCGGACCTTCTTTGACCTGTCCAATGATGGCGCTCTGTCGGCCGGCCGGGTGTTTCCGCATAACCTTCACCAGGTTCTCTGCCTCTTCTGGAGGAACAATGGCGGCCAGCACGCCTTCATTAGCCAGATAGAGCGGATCCAAGCCAAGAATTTCGCACGCGCCCCGAACTGATTCTCGAATGGGCAACGCGGACTCGTGCACCTGTATCGAGACCTGCGAATCCTGAGCCAATTCATTGAGGACCGTGGCCAGTCCACCCCGTGTTGCGTCACGAAGACAATGGATATTCTCGCAGCAGGTGAGCATGGCCTCGACTAATCCGTTGAGGGGTTGCGTATCACTTTCAATGGTGGCCTCAAGGGCTAATTCATTTCGAGCGAGCAGGATGGCCACGCCATGGTCGCCGAGATAGCCATTGGTGATAACCACATCCCCTGGCTCCGCCCGATGCCCGGATATGTTTATGCCGTTCGGAATCATGCCGATGCCGGTCGTATTGATAAAGAGTTTGTCCGCCGCTCCTCGTTCCACCACCTTGGTGTCTCCCGTCACAATCCCGATTCCGGCATGATCGGCAGCTGCTTTCATGGATTGGGCAAGAACAAACAGGGTCTCAATCTCCAGGCCTTCTTCTATCACCACGGCGCAGGACAAATATAACGGGCGAGCCCCACACATGGCTAAATCATTCACGGTGCCATTAACGGCCAGTTTCCCGATATTGCCGCCGGGAAAGAAGAGCGGATGAACCACGAAGGTATCCGTGGTCATGGCGATGTGCGAGCCAAGATTCCCTAGCTCCGTTAATGAAAGGCGAGCCTGATCTTCCATCGCAGCGGCGAGGGGGTGTTGAAAGGTCTGAATAAACACGTGTTCAATCAGATCCCGCATGGCCTTTCCTCCTCCGCCATGTGCCAGGGTAACGCGCTGGCCGTGAAAGCGTGCGGGCAAGGAGGCGAGAGGGGAATCGGATCGGGCCTGAGAGGATAAGATGGGGAGCATGGTTTTAGTGTGTGACAGGTTGAATCGCGTCTTTGTCAATCCATCCATACTGGTAATAGGCCGCGCACGCGCCTTCCGTGGAGACCATGAGCGAACCAAGAGGATTTTCCGGGGTACAGGTAGTGCCAAAGACTTTGCACTGATTCGGTTTGATCGCTCCCTTGAGCACTTCTCCGCATTGACAGGAGGTGGGGTCGGCAATCGTGACATTGGGAAGGGAAAATTTCCGCTCGGCATCATAGGCCGCAAAGGTCTCCCGGATTCGTACACCGGAATGGTCGATGGAGCCCAATCCGCGCCATTCGAAAAATTCCCGCAGTTCAAACACCTCCTGGATAGCGTTCAGGGCTTGGGCATTTCCTTGTTCCGACACGATGCGCTGATATTGGTTTTCTACCTGGCATCGTCCTTCGGCCAATTGCTTCAGCACCATCCAGACGGCTTGCAAAATATCCAGGGGCTCAAACCCGGCGATGGCCATGGGCTTTCGATATTGGCGAGCAATGAAATCATAGGGGGCGACTCCAATCACCATGCTGACATGACCGGGTCCCAAAAACCCGTCGAGTTGCATATCAGGGGAATCCAAGATGGCTTTGATCGTGGGGATAATGGTGATGTGATTGGAGAACAGTGAAAAATTCTTGAGCCCATCCCGTTTAGCCTGGAGAACGGTCATGGCGGTACTGGGCATTGTGGTTTCGAAGCCGAGCCCGAAGAAGACGACTTCTTTCTCGGGATGCCGACGGGCGATGGCGAGCGCATCTAACGGGGAGTAGACCATGCGCACGTCCGCTCCTTCGGCTTTGGCCTGCAGAAGATTCTTTTTGGAGCCGGTTACGCGCATGGCGTCCCCGAACGTAGTCATAATCACGTCAGGCTGTTCAGCCAAGGCGATGCAATCGTCCACTCGCCCTCTCGGAAGGACGCAGACGGGACACCCAGGGCCGTGAATGAATTCGACTTCCTTGGGAAGTACATGGTTGAGACCATACCGGAATATGGTATGGGTATGGCCTCCGCAGACCTCCATAATCCAAATCGGCCGTTCCTGAGCGCGCGGGATGTTCTTGACCAGTCGCTGAATCTCGGTGATCAAGGCCTTCGCTTTTCCCGGGTCGCGAAATTCATCGAGGAACTTCATGGTCCTCCTTGGTGGCTGAGGTTGCCGGGCCACGATCCCTGGCCAGGAGTGTATGCACGAGATCCCATAAAATGTGATAAATCAGGACATGGCATTCCTGGATTCGATGGATGCTCTCGGTTGGAACAATCAGGCACTGGTCAATCGACGGAGTCGCCGCCATGGCTCCGCCGGACCCGCCCGTGAGTCCAATGGTCAGGATGCCCATGTCCTTGGCCTTGTGGAAGGCTCGCAAAAGGTTGTCGGAATTGCCGCTGGTGGAGATCCCGATTAAGCCATCTCCGGCCTGTCCATGGGCCACCAGCTGACGCACGAAGATATGCTCAAAGCCCACGTCATTGCCAACGGCGGTCATCATGGCTTGATCAGCCGATAAATTGACGGCCGGAAGCGCCGGACGTCCTGCGGTGACGGGATGCAGAAATTCCACGGCAATATGGGACGCATCGCAACTGGATCCGCCGTTGCCCATCGTGAGGAGTCGTCGATGGGAGCGATAGACCGCGGCTATCATGTGAGC
>JAOTTP010000152.1 GCA_029864405.1 Nitrospirota bacterium | reverse complement strand
TCATTAAAGGAATGGCGGCCGGAGGAATAGGGTTGCTGCTTGCCTTTTTTGGCGAGGACCCGATGACCGGGACGGCGCGGTTCAGCTTCGGACTCGAATACCTCTGGGACGGAATCAAGCTCGTACCGGTATTTCTCGGAATATTTGCCGTCGCCGAGATGATCGATCTGGCGATCAGTAATCGCCGTACCATCTCCGGCCTGGAGACCCTGGAAGCTTTAACCGGCAACGTCTGGGAAGGGGCGTTTTCGATCTTTCGCCATTTTTCATTGTTCATTCGCTCTTCGCTGATTGGAACTTTAATCGGCCTCATCCCGGGGATTGGCGGGACCGTGGCCGGTTTCGTCGCCTACGGTCAAGCGGTGCAAACGGCGAGGGATCCGGAAAAGTTCGGCAAGGGGGATATCCGTGGGGTGATTGCCCCGGAGGCCTCCAACGATGCCAAGGACGGAGGCGCCCTGGTGCCCACCGTAGCCTTTGGGATTCCCGGAAGCGAGGGGATGGCGCTGCTCCTGGTCGTGATGACGCTCCACGGGATCGTCCCGGGCAAAGAGCTTTTAGTAGATCGCCTCGATATACTTTTCGTGCTGATCTGGGCGCTAGTTATATCGAATGTTTTGAGCTCGGTAATTACCATCTTGATTGTGGATGTGCTTGCGTGGGTGACGGTAATTCGCACTCACGCGATCGTACCCGCAATATTCATCCTTTCGCTGATCGGCGCCTATGCCTATCAATATCATCTGGGAGACGTGGTGATCGCGTTTTTTTTCGGTTTTCTGGGTTACTATATGAAAAAGAACGAATATCCGCGCATTTCCTTGGTGATTGCTCTTGTGTTGGGCGGTCTGGTGGAGCGCTCGTTCCACCAGACTTTACAAATGCAAGCGCTGGGGCGTATCAATTTTTTTACCCGGCCGATCACGCTGGTTCTCATCGCGACGACGTTGTTCGTTACCCTTCTTCCATACCTGCGCGCCCTGAAGCGAAAAAAGACCGAGAGCTGAACGATGGAACAGACTCCCTGGATACGATTCACCGAAAGGGGCCTTTACACGCTTTTGAATCTGCTCTTTGTTTTGGTTCTGATAGTCGCGAGTATTTCCTATCCCTATCGAGCCAGACTGGCGCCCCTCGCGGTGGGTATTCCAACTGCGATCTTCATTTTTATTCAGGGTCTCTTCGACTGGTTTCCGCGCTTCGAGCAGCGCTACCGTTCCGTCGAAGAGGCGACTCTCGTTGCCTCGGAGCTGCCGATGGCATCGTCGGACGCAGACGGAGATATTCGCTCCTTGCGCTTTCGCGAGTTCGCGTTGGTTCTCTGGGTTACCGGGATGGTGCTGGCAACTTATCTTCTGGGAATTCTTATCGCGATGCCTCTTTTCGCGCTGGCTTATCTGCGTTGTTGGTCTGGGGAGAGCTGGCTCATGACGGTTAGCTACACCATTGGGACCTGGC
>JAOTTP010000041.1 GCA_029864405.1 Nitrospirota bacterium | reverse complement strand
GGATATCACCATCGCCATGGAATTTGAAAGCTACCGGGCCAAGCTACACTTCCCGGAACCGTTTCACCTGATTGTTTCCCTGGAGCATACCGACCAGCCAGTAGTCCGAGCCTATCGAATCCAGGAATCCAAGGCCACAGAAGTTCCCATTCACACCCTGCCCTAACCTCCAGTCCGTACCCGACATGGCCGACTATTTTTTGGGGTGGTAAGCCCATAGACTTCCTGCCAGGAATCTTGAGATACTGAGAAAGTATTCTCAAGGTAACAACAGGAGAAAATTATGCCAACCCCTCATCACCTGTTTGCTTTTCTGCTTGGATTAATGGTGTTTTTTCAGACCGGATCACCGGTGTTTGCCGAAGCTTCCACCTCACTCCAGAAATTCAACAGTCCAATTATGAAAATCGAATCGGATAAAGGCGTCTTTCTGATTACCACCGATTCGGGAATTCAGTGGATTCAAGTTGAAGAAGAGGCGAAGATTCAACTGAAAACATTGGAGGTGGGAGATATCATTGACGTCATCGTCGAAATGCGACCAGATAATATTCCACCGTTGGTCAAATCCTGGAAATTGGCCAGAAGTGGTTCCTCCTGTAAAGTGTTCAATGGCAAGACCTGTAGTCCTTAAGACCTTCTCAGCGTCACAATTCGGACCACCCTCACCAAGACCTTGGTCACATCGCTGGTTCATCAATACGCCACAAATAATAATGCGCATTTCCTCAGCAACTTTTCTCAGAAGGAAATGTTGCTCTTCGACATAACCCCCTCTACCAGATGGAGAAACGGGGTAAGACCCTGGCGACGTGAAGCCCCCTAAGCATCCGCACCTCGTATGTATTGAGACAATTACAGGATATTGCGCTGATGACCGTAAACGATCTTGTGAATTACTCGAGAGAACGGGAGGGTCACGGACTTACCAATGAAGAATTTTTCCGATTTCGGTCACCGTGTATCCCCCGAGGGATTCGATTTCACGCCTGAAGGGATGACTGACCATCGCATCAAGAAATTGAGACATGACGGGGTGGGATTGAAGAAATTCGCGACGCATAATCAAGTCATACTGTTCTTCCCGCAACGGAATGAATCCAAGACCGTAATGACGTGCTGCGGCTTCCACTCCAATACCCACATCAGCCATGCCATCTCGAACCAGACGAGCCACTTCGAGGTGAGACGCCACTTCGTGGTCATACCCCAGTAACTGCTGTCCGGTTAACTCGGATTTTTGAAGCAGGGTATCCAAAAGAAATCTGGCTCCTGCTCCCTCTTCCCGATTGACAAGACGAAGACCCGTCTGACCAAAATCCTCCACAGTGCGAAGCTGTTTGGGATTGCCTGGGTACACCAACAGGCCTTGAACCCAAGAAGCAAAGCGCACTCCGACAAATTCCTGACCAGGAACATGCCGTTTCAGATAAGGGACATTGCTTTGTCCGGATTTCACATCAACGAGATGCAGTCCCGCCATGTGGACTTCCTCCCGTTGAAGAGCACGGAGCGCGTTCGCGCTTCCCATGGTCCAATTCGTGATACCCGCCAGAGCATTGACCTTCCGTACATGTTCCCCCGCGAGAAATAACGCCGGGTCGCATCCCGCAATGAGAATCCCTTTTTTGATGACTTCCGGGGAATTCAGTAATTGAACCTGGACATATGGCCGTTTTCGGCCGGAAGGTTTCTTCGTCTGTTCCAGGATCACTCCATCAGCCGGCATCACAAAATTCAACACATCGCCCAGTTCGGCCATCGGCCTGGCCAGTATCCGAGACCCAACGTATGACAGCTTCACCCGTGTGGGTTGCCCCCACGACGTTGTGGCACCAATGAATTCGGCTTCAACCATCTCTTCATGACTTGAAAGATTGAAGAGATCTTCAACCCGGCACTTCAACGCACGAGCGAACCGTAACGCAACGTGGGTGCTTGGCAAATATTGGTTGGCTTCAATGGCGTAGACCGCTTGTCGCGTCAGGCCCACAAGGCCTGCCAACTCCGCTTGAGAGATTCCCTGCTTTTTTCGTATATCCTGCAAGCGATTGCACACGGGCTCTTGAGGCGAGACCTTCACCTGATCCGGCGTTTTGAGGCTTCTAAACACAATTTTCCTCATAAGCGTATTGTTGTGCTGTACCGTATCAGATGTACTGCGCTCTTGACAGCACCGGCAGGTCGACTCAGGTCAAGTAGGGATTCCTGTCGATATGAATGGGTATGATGAGACATTCCTCGGTTACGATTGTCGACCAGAACAAAAGAAAAATATGCCTGGGACGTTGGATCATTTCCGCAACACGCCGAAAATCCGTTCACCATTTTTGAGCTTCTCTATGTGCAACCTCATTGACGAGCGGCCTCCTTGGTGTCTCTTCTGACTCTTCGCATCCGACATGTGTCAACTCTGAAACACACGCTTACATTTTCATCATTGACAACCGGGACAGATCTAGGACTATTTCGCCGCTACGCTCATCTCCCAGAATAGCCTCCCAAAACCTTTGCTCTTTTGGGATCACCATCTCTTCTGTCTCATACAGTAAATCTACGTCAAGTGGGGCCAAGGAAAACAGTGGATACCGCCGATCATAGATCAGCCCTGCAGGGGGAATTTCAAAGTTTGTGCGGTGATTACTCATGATGACATGTAGGTGCCCATCTCTGACATACATCCCGCCAGAGGTCACTTCTCGTTTGGTGGCATTGATTGGATGGCTGATGTAAAACGTGACCAATTCATTTGGAACGGCCAATCCCAGCCCTTCCAGTAACCGTGGGGCTAGCAATTCTATTTCTTCTTCACGGAAGGCCGGCTCAGGATCAGCGAGGCCACGAACCCATCGGATAGGGCCGGAACGATGCTCACGCACCCGCAACCCTTTCAAGGCCTCGACCATTTGACGACGAGACATGATCGCGGGATGCTCGTTCAATGTCTGAGGAAGATCCGGATCAACCCACGGGGAGACCTCAAGTCGAACATACGAGGTGGGATTTTCATAGACCAGATAGGAATACAACGGTGGGGCGACACACCCTGCGAATAGCCATCCAACCAGTAGACACAAAGGCCGGACCCATTGCCCCTTCTTAGGCATTCGCTTCCGTCACACTCATGGTCATTTCAATTCGGTCAAGAGGGTTATCATTGCCATCCCGCTTGGCATTCACGATTCGATCAACCGTTTCCATGCCACTCACCACCTCACCAAACGCGGTATATTGACCATCCAAAAAATTTGAATCCGCCACACAAATAAAAAATTGGGAGCCTGCGCTATTGGGATCTTGCGATCTTGCCATCGATAACGTCCCTCGCTTATGGGGTTTGGAACTAAATTCCGCATTGACCCGATGGCCTGGGCCACCCATTCCATGTCGTGACCGATCTTGGTCCTTACTATTGGGATCTCCCCCTTGAATCATAAAGTTGGGAATCACACGATGAAAAGTCGTGCCGTCATAGAACTTCTCTTTGGCTAACTTCACCATATTCTGGACATGATTGGGCGCGACATCCGGGAAAAACTTCAAGTGAATATCACCCCAGGACTCCCCGTTCACCTGAATATGAATAGTGGCCGTCTGATCTTCATTGATTGCGTCGCTCATCATACCATCCTTTCCGTTACCAGGATTTATTCATAAGGGCCTTTGGGAACCAACTGCACACCCAACCCTTGGCTAATATTCGTCCAATGCGCACCCCCATCTTCACTCCGAAATGCTCCACTACTGGTTCCAGCATATAACTCGCCGGAGTCCGATATTGTAAGGTGTTGAATAGCCAGGTTGGTCAACCCGGTATTCATGCCCATCCATTTTTGCTGATCAGCTTTCCATCGAAAAATTCCATTTCCGGTCGCCACAATGACGTCTTCGTGATCGGGAACAATACCTCTGATCGAATCATTGGGTAGATTCCGGCTGAGAGACGACCAAGATTGGCCACGATCCGTACTCCGGAAAATGCCGCCATCCTGTGTCCCCAAAAAAATATGTTGAGCTTGGTTGACAGCAATGACTCGAAGATAGCGATGCGGCAATCGTTCTCGTGGATCGATAAAAACAGATTGAGAATCTAACCATCTAGAGGGAGAAGAATGTTGATTCTCCAGATGAAAGAGTCCTTTCCCCGAAGTCGCCGCGAGGAGTTTGCCATCATCCATGATCGCAAGGCCCGGCACCAAAATCCGATCCAACCCGGTTCCGACAGTTATCCATTGTCTCTCGGCTTCAACCCATCGGTACACACCTGTACCCGTCCCTGCATACACCATATCCTGGTGAACCAGAAACGTTTTGACTTCCGCTTCATGTAATCCTGTTCCAATGGATTCCCACATCGTGCCCGTGAGCGAAAGACGGTAGACTCCTCCACGCATCGTTCCAGCATAAATGTGTTGCCCAGGAATCACAGCAAGACACAGTAAAAAAGGATCGGTCAACCCTCTATTCAGCGCCTCCCAGGATTTCCCTTTATCCTGGCTCCGAAAAAGCCCCATCCCAAATGATCCCGCATAGACCACCCCGTCTGGAGTCACCACGAGCGTTTGAATACTGGGAGCAAACCCTTTGTGTGCATCCTCAGAATCATCTGGATGAAGAGAAGGAATATTCGAAACGGGATACGGGGCCGATAACAGAGGGCGACTTTCTCCGAGGCCGGTAAACCCCATAAGCCAAAACAGGGCAACCGTCCCCACAAGGCACCTCCATAGACCGCTATGCCTTCGTATCCATTGGACAACTGGTCCCATCGTCTTAGCCTTTTCCCTCATCAGCCACGGCATCATCCCCCTCAGTCGCTTCACTCTTTTCCTCTGCTGGCTGAGGAACACGACCGAAAGCCTTCGCTCCCCAAATGCCAATTTCATACAGTATAATCAAGGGGACAGCCATCAGTAACATGGTGAACATCGTGGCATCCGGCGTGATGATTGCAGAAAGAATCAACGCCAGGAGGGCGGCATGTTTGCGGAACCGAATGAGAACCGATGCTTGAATCACTCCCACACGGGCCAAAAGAGAAAGCACCAGGGGAATTTCAAATGCAAACCCAAACGCCAGAAGAAACTTGACATTAAAGTCGACATAGGTTCCGACGGCTAATTCGGGAGTAATCGCCCGGTCCATGCCAAACGTCACAAAAAAGTTAATGACCAACGGCAAGATCACCATATTGCAAAATGCCAATCCCAAAAGGAAAAATGCCAGCCCCAGGAAGAAGAGTGGCACCGCCCATCGTTGCTCTTTCTGAAGCAACGCCGGCTCAATAAATTTCCAAAATTGGTATAGAATGATGGGGACACTGGCAATCACGGCCGCCATGAAGGAAACTTTGATGGAGGCAAATAACGCCTCGGCCGGAGCGTAAAAAATCAGATCATCTTCAAATGGCCGCTTGAACCAGTCGATCAGAATGGAAGAGTAGGAAAACGCCACGACAAAAAACACCATGATCGTGGCTCCCACGATCAGTAACCGGCGTTTGATATCACGAATGTGGCGCTGGAGAGGATGCGCCAGCGCATTCATGGCCATGGTAGGGGAAAAAGCAGCCATCACAAAGAAAGGCTTAGCGTGCGAAGCAGCCGGTCAGGTTATCCAGATGTTCCGGCATTATCACATGAGGCACGATGTTCACGAATGAGAGCAGCCATTCGATCTTTCTTGCCGAGTTTTTCTTTCTGTAAATGTTTTTTAAGAATTTCTTCCTGAGGAGTCAACACATGATGCTTCAATAATTGCTGAAGTTCC
The DNA here is from genome assembly GCA_029864405.1 of Nitrospirota bacterium. Lineage (GTDB taxonomy): Bacteria > Nitrospirota > Nitrospiria > Nitrospirales > UBA8639 > Nitrospira_E. The sequence continues at coordinate 17,011 of JAOTTP010000041.1, read as the reverse complement.
AGATCCAACCGGTGATGGGATTCTTCCAACTCCTGGTACTCTACATTGGATGCCCGCAAACTTTCGGCGATTTGTTCTTCCGTCACCATCGGTGCCCTCCTTTGTCAATAGTGAATATTGAAATAGTGAGCGTACTCTAATCGCATTCGACCGAGATTCTCTGTAGATCCTTTTTGTCAGAAATGGGCTTGAAAATAGGTTCCAGGATCATAAGGATAGCATCCTCGCTAGGATTCGTATAGTAGGAATTTCTTCTGCCATATTCCTTAAATTTAAAGGACTCATAGAGTTTTCTTGCCACCTGATTGGAGTCACGAACCTCCAACATCCCCCGACAACATCCCTGAGCACTCCCGATACATAATGCTTGCAGGATTAACTGCTTGGCCAGTCCCTGTGCACGGAATTGATGGTGAACCGCCAAATTTAAAAAGCGGATTTCTTCAAAGATCACCCACACACAGATATAGGCCAGTAAGGGAATCTCCAGTTGTTGCCCTGGACCTGGAATAACAAGAATTGTGCTGAAGGAATTCCCGTGCAATTCGGCTTCAAAGCTTTTTCTCGACCAGGGGACAGCAAAGCAGGCCTGTTCCAGACTCACCAATGCGTCAAGATCAGCCAACGTGGCCAATCGAATCGGCGCATTGTGTGACTGGTCAGTACCCTTAACACGGTCATTTGTGTTCATACTTCCACTCCCCTATGTCACACGACCAGGTACCGATGAAGAGAGTCTCACCCAATCGGATCCAAGCTTGTAGATTTCGATATTTCTGCATACGATGGCTGAATATAGTGTGGGGTGCAGCCTTGAGGAAGGAAAACCCCGCGTTCCAACAACACTCGTCCTGCCAATCCGGTCCCTTTGGCAGATGGCCATTGCTCGGCAGGAGGAGCCTCAATAAGGGGAAACCCTTTTGAGAGGAGAGTCTCCCGGTTCTTCATCCACCCATCTCCGAGCACAATGGTCGGCTCGGACAGGGCACCACAGACTTCAGTGATATCCCCGATTTGAGATTCTTTTAAATACACCATCTGTTGATCTACCCAACGAAACAGTGCCCAATACACCATCCCCTGGCGAATACTGATAGTGCTGAGCAGAGGGAGATCGGGAACAGGATGATTCCAGGCAAGCCCTTCGAGCGTGGAAACCCCAACCAAAGGAATCTGTAAAGCCAGCCGAAAGGCAGTCATTGTCGCCAGTCCCACTCGCAATCCGGTAAAGGTCCCCGGTCCTATCGACACCACCAGACCTTCAAGGGCTGACATCTGCAAAGAGACCAAAGATAACAGACGATCGATGGTGGGGATAAGTTGCGGAGTCAGAGGCCTCCCCGACTCACAGTCCAGACTGGCTAACAGATGGTGGTCACGGAAGACGGCCACACTCTGATGGGAGGTGGCGGATTCCAGAGCTAAGAACAGCATAGACTTCGTTGACTCCAGACCCGCTGGTTAGTGAACGCTTGCAGCATAAGGTCAATTACGAGGCCGCATTGACGATGAATTCCTTAAAGTGCAAGGTAATGGATCCTCCACCTGGTCGATAGTCTGTAGCCCGGACCAGAAACGGCAATCGAACCGGAAAGCTCTCTTCGGCTGTGGTGATTTTCACCTCTCGATAATCTTCGCACTCCACCAATACCACGATGTCATCAAACGAGCGTCGATATTCAATCGACGTCAGGTCCATGGTCAGGGCATCCACCCAAGTCCTGACGGTAAAATCGTCTTGATATGACGTGGATGAGGATTGGCTTGCAGGCAGATCGATGCGATAGCGTTCGTTATTTTTCCACACGTGAGCATCCCCACCTGACACTCCGGCAACCTTTCCCAACACGGCATCCAGGGCACGAATACTCAGCATCACGGTGTGATCCCATGGTGTACCCTCCTGGGTTTCATCCACTCTTCCGGTGACCACCTTGTCTTCAGCCGGAAAATACAATTCATACTCGTTGCCCTTGCGATGAAAATTCATCACGGGAACACCCATCCGGATAAAGCCTTTCAAGTCCAAGACATCGGGGCGCACGTACGAAACCGTGCCAAGAATATTTTGGGAAAGTGGAACTCCCGAACCGGAGAGGGACCCTTGAAATAATCCTCGAAGGGTGCGAATGGTGGACTCTTTTTGGCGCAGGGCTTGAAACACCTCTCGGCCTTGTTCGTCTTCAAGCGGTCGTAATGATCCTTGGAACATTCCGGCGCATCCGACGAGTAACACCATCGGCAATAGAGACCATCGACTGACAGCATTCATCGTACAAGATCCGCTTGACATCGCCATTTATGAGGCATGACTGACAACCGTTTCCCAAATGTCGCCAATGTCACGAATACCCACGACTTCCATGCCTGCCACAGGTTTCCATTGTGCTAGATTGGGCTCAGGCACCACGCAGCGTTGAAACCCCAATTTCATCGCCTCACGAATACGCAGGTCCGCATGTTGCACCGGCCGGACTTCCCCGCCTAACCCTACCTCGCCCATCACGACCAATCTGGGGTCCAACGCTAACTCTCGAAAGCTGGAAAGCACGGCACACACGATGCCCATATCCACCGTCGGCTCATCGATCCGAAGCCCGCCCACCACGTTCACGTACACATCGTACCCGGTAAAGTGCAATCCTAATCGCTTTTCTAGGACGGCCAACAGCAACGACACCCGATTCACTTCCACACCTTTGGCCATACGTTTCGGCATGGGGTACGTGGTCTCCGCCACCAGGGCCTGCAACTCCACCAACAAGGGGCGAGACCCTTCCACGCTCGACACGACAACGGATCCAGCGCCATGTCCCATTCGCCCCGTCAAGAACAGTTCTGAGGGATTCCCCACCTCGGTCAGCCCCTCATCCTTCATTTCAAAGACCCCGATTTCATTGGTCGGCCCAAACCGGTTTTTCACCGCTCGGAGAATTCGATAGCTCTCCCCTTTATCTCCTTCAAAATACAACACCGTATCCACAATATGCTCCAAAAGCCTTGGCCCTGCAATCACGCCTTCCTTCGTCACATGCCCGATAATAAAGATCGGAACATTCGTCCGCTTGGCATACCACATCAGGCGACAGCCAACTTCCTGGACCTGGCTGACACTACCCGGAGCTGATGTCAGTTCCTGCGTAAAGACCGTTTGAATGGAATCGACGACGATGACACCGGGATTCACCTGCTCAGCCACCTTGAAAATTTCTTCCAGGGAGGTCGCGGCTGCCACATACAGGTTGGGCGATTGAATACCTATGCGATCCGCCCGCATCTTGATTTGCTGAGGAGATTCTTCCCCCGAAACATACAACCCGACCTGTTTGGCCGTTCCCAAGGAGGCCAACGTTTGGAGCAGGAGTGTTGTTTTACCAATTCCAGGATCGCCTCCAATCAAGATGACCGATCCCGGAACCACTCCCCCACCAAGCACTCGGTTCAATTCTTCAATACCAGCCTGAAGACGAAACTCCTGAGTCTGCACAATGGAGTTAATCGGGACGGCCTCCGGAGTTCCCCCGGCAACACTCCGCTGTTGAAGGGTTGAAAGATCTCGATCAACCTCTTCTCGTAAGGAATTCCATTGCGCACATTCCGGACACCGGCCGCTCCATCGGACGCCTTGATATCCGCATTCCTGACACACAAAACGTGTTTTAGGACGCGCTGCCTTCACCGATGTATCCCCCACGATCGCATGAACAGAAAATCATACTGCATTCAGACCAACACACCTTCATCGTCCATCGTCGGACCATTTGTCAGCCTGCCATTCGCTGGTTGTGCATCAAAGATGCCGTCGGACACGTGACCAGTCATTCAGGACAATGGCCCTGCGTGGAAAGCGACCCTGTGTCTGTGGAAGCGGCAAAATCACGGTTTGCAAGCGGTTTTGAACGAGGACTTCCGCAAAATCTGCGGTGCGCCCAATACCACCACTCACTTTTTCCCAACCTTCTGTTTTCAGATCGTGTATGAGCTCCGTCAATGCCGTGGAGGTCTGCGGAAGGATTCTGATCATCCCGGGAGGAAATTGATGATCGCGCAGCCAATCCTGAATATCTTCAAGGTGCCCTCGCCCGCTCAAGTCCAAATAAACAAGGTTGTAATAAAATTCAGCCAGCTTGCCCAATTCTGCCGCCGCGGCGGGATGGGCATCTCCTAACATCAACCCGGGGTCCTGATACAGTTCAGCCGGAGGCGGATCCGTGACAAGCTCCCCTGCCACCACCACAGCCAGGTCAATCAGCAAAATGGGTCGGCGTCGCTCCCAGGACAGTAAGACACCTTTCCCCTCAATGGCTTCGGCTTTTGATGGCGTGACCACCTTCACGATGATTGGTAAATTCCCGCGCATTGTGGGAGCAAAATCGAGCCGTGCCCACCCTTGGGCGTCGGTATTTGCCTGTCCCACCGTCCGGCCATGGACAAAAAATTCCAGGGTCTGATCCGGCAGACCGATCTCACCTTCTGCCTCAGGATTGGTCAAGCGTGCCTGTAATTGGATGCGCTTGCCAGGAGACGTTAATCCGTCGGTCACCGACAGGTCAGCCGCTTGAGCCAGTGAGATATTCAAGCTCATCGCGGTCATTAAAAGCCCAAGGGCCCAACTCAGCATCACCAACCTGGCCAACCGACTTTCTCCTTGTATCATCCTTCTGTCTCCATCTGCTTTGGCAAATGTTAAAACAGTCCTCTCCCGCGCTTGCCAAATGCAAAGGCGTCGAAGCCTGCCAGAATGGCAAATTGCATATAGATTAGCCACCCGGTCGGCCAGAAAAACTTTGAAATGATCAATAAAAGAATCCCACAGACCAGGAAAATATTCCCGCGTTTGACCCCTAAGTACAGATGCCCGATTCCCGGTAAAATAGAGAGGGTGGCGGCCCCAAGAGCATGCATGGTCTTTTCACGATCATTCATGAGAGTGGCCCTGACAAACCATACCATTGCCCCTCGACGGAGTTCCAGGGATAAGAATCTGCATTATGAAAGGGCTGACGGCACACTCGCAGAAACGAAAGGAATCTGGAGGGATGAACAGAGGAGTTCCTCAGCCAAGGTTCCGCTTACGTAATTCTTCCTGGTAGGTTTTTTGATAGAGCACATCCCACTCCTGGGAACCTTCTGGAATTGGCCGTGCATAGGATTGCAATCGACTCCGCACCTTTTGAACCAGTGCCTCTTCAGCCTTCATGTGCTCGGCCAGCACACGCTTCACCTCACGAAGGGCCTGAGCAGAATCCCCGATCATCTTCACCTCGGACATTCCTGTGACACTGGTCAAAATCACATGCGCAAGATGCGTCTGTTTGTCGTCGCTGAGGATGGGAGTATTCATCACAATCCAGTGGTAAAGGCCCGGCGTTACACTCTGCACACTCTGCCGTGCCTTCTACAAAATGACCCCGCGTTCTTTGATGAGCTTTTGCTTCACCATCATAAACATTTTCTGATAATCGGCACGACCTTCTGCAAACTCTCGTTCAAATTGCTTCAACATCTCCCGGACATCCGCATTCAACCGATCTTCCACCTGCAACTCGGATAAAATGGCTGATTCCAATTGCTGAATAACCACTTCAGATTTTCCTTGAATTTGCAACAATCCACCCGACTGTAATCGTTCAATGACTGAGACGGCCATATGATGCACGCGAATTTTATTCAGTCGCATCAGATTCCTTCAGGAAGCCGTTCCACTTTCATCATGGATGCCCCCGTGGCCTCCAGTAACACTTTCGGATCACCTAAAATTTTCCCAATCACATTCACTCGATCAGCAGGAACCGGATCATCCCCGAGGCTCATGGGCGTGCGACCATAAAAGACGGCTAACATTCCCCCCATGCCCCAGAAGGCCACATCGCCAACTTTCACCTGGGTCGTGGCAACTTCTCGATAATCTTTGACCCCCGGCAGGTTGCAATAAAATTCTTCTCCCCATTGATTCAGGGGCGCCTCAACTGGCAGAGCATCAACCACAGCCTGCGCGGTTCGATTCGGCTTGAGTTGCGCAATCACCTGAATCCCACCGATGGTCATCTTGATTTTCTGTGGACTGAATTCCATATGTTCTCGCTGAGGTTTCCGGTGAAACAAGATCTAGAGTTCGCTCCGAATGTAGCTTGTCCTCCTGGTGAAATCAAGGTTAGAATAGATCTCTGTCCCTTTAGACTCATGTTACAATCCACATTTCTTTTTTTACCAGGCATTGGAGAATCCACCGAACGCCTCTGGTGGGAGGACGGCATTGCCACATGGGACGCTTTTCTAGAGAAAACTATCGCTCCCCGCATTTCCTCGTTTCGGAAAGCGCAATACGATGAAGACATTTTGGAAGCCCGAAAACACTGGAAGGCACAGAATTCCCGTTTCTTCACCCACATCCTGAAAGCTCGCGATCACTGGCGCCTCTATCCCAACTTTCGATCTCAGGCGGCGTTTCTGGATATTGAGACAAACGGAATCCCGTTGCCCGATGGCGAGATTACGGTTGTGGGTATTTACGGAAAAGGTCGCATGACCACCTTCATTCAGGGAGAGACTTTATCCGAGGAGCGCTTGCAAGCGGAATTCGCCTCATACGATCTTCTCGTCACCTTCTTTGGGTCAGGCTTTGACCTGCCATTTCTGAAAGCCAAATATCCCGATTTAAAGCTTGACCATCCCCATATCGACTTGTGTTTTGCGGCCAGACGTCTCGGATTAAAAGGTGGGTTGAAGGCGATTGAGACGGAAGTGGGCTGTTATCGTCCGGCTTCGCTGGAAGGGCTCACGGGGTGGGATGCCGTCCGTCTGTGGGAAGAATGGCAACTCGGACAATCGGACTCTAGAGAGGTGCTCATCCAATATAATGAGGCAGATTGCAAAAATCTGGAACCTCTGGCTGACCTTCTTTACAACCGTCTGGTTCAACGGCATGGACTCCCTGAATACATCGCTTCCCTATGACATCAACGCAACCATCTGACAACTGGATTGGCGTCGGATTGACGGATATTGGTCTGGTCAGAAAACTGAACCAGGATGCCTTTTCTCTCGATAACACCTTACAATTGTGGGTGCTGGCAGATGGGATGGGTGGACATGCCGGAGGAGAGGTGGCCAGCCAAATTGCGGTCGAAACCATTCCCCATGTCATTCGAACCCAACTCTCTACTGAAACCTCTCCGTACGTTCAACCCGACCAATTAGAATCGCTCCTGTGCCAAGCTCTTGAGTCGGCCAATCAGACCATTCGGAAAGAAGCGGCAGAAGACGAACGCCTGAAAGGAATGGGGACGACCATTGTCGTGGTCGCCATCACTCGTTCTCCGACAGCTTATCAGGCAAGTGTGGCTCATGCCGGCGACAGCCGTGCCTATCTTTTCAGACAGGGCACCCTCTCGCTCTGGACGAAAGATCACACCCTCATGGAAGAGCGGTTGGCCCTGAATCTCATCACACCGGAAGAAGTGCGCACGCATCCCCTTCGTCATGTGTTGACCAAAGCCCTGGGGATCGAGCCTCAAGCGCAACCCACCATTCACACCTACCCGATTGATCCCTCTGATCTCATTCTGCTTTGTTCAGACGGGCTCACCAAAATGCTGACTGATCAGGAGATTCAAACCATTGTGGGCCAAGAGGCACCACATCCCGAAGCGATATGCCGCAAACTTGTGGCTACTGCCAACCGATTAGGTGGAGAAGATAATACGACGGTCATGTTAATCGGGTTACACTGAGGAGGGATGTGGGACAAGCCGTTAACGGCGAGGTTTTCGAAACATAGCCGACCATCCAAAATATCCCACCGCATCTTTCATATTCGAAAACCACCGTTGGGCCAGACCCATTGACGGATTGGTGACGTATTGAAGAGTGAGTACAATCCGCTCTTCTCCAGCCCCAAGTGGCGTAACGGCATGATGCAATTTATCTCCATTGAAAAATATATATGTGCCAGGATCAGTCGTGAGGGATAATTCTTTCACCTCTCGACCCTGTTCCTTGGTATGCAGACGGCAGACCAGTCGACTGCTCGATTGATCCTGCAAACCCAATAAGACCGTAAAGCGTTGGCCTTTATAATAGGAAGTGTCATAATGATACCCGATATGATCGCCCGGTTCGGTGTAAAAATACAGCGCACAGGAATGGGGATCCTCTTCCGGACACAGCATTAATGGAACTCCTGCAATCTGGCTCAAGAGATCAATCCATCCCTGATGGTGATAGAACGCGAGAATCCCTGGAGCGGATTGCTGCAGAAGATAAAAACTCACACTCCCACCCTTTTTATGCCCTGGGATAAAGTTTCGATTGATCTGCGGCCGCACGTACTCTACTTCCCGCATAAACTCCTGAACAAGCTGAGTGGGCATCAAATGCTCTAAGGCCAAAAACTCACCCTGCTCCCAATAATGACGCGTGACCTCCTCAACCTTGAGGGCCTGAAGCGTTTCGGTCAACTGTTGATCAATGTCATCTACCGCTGGATTGAGCATTCTCAGCCTCCTTCATTCACCCAGACTCCAAAATCTCAGACCATCGCTTTTTGAAAGACGTATTCGACCGCAGTTTATCATGACTTCCACCACATTCTCACGAAACCATAAAACAGGACGTTCCCCTTGACCCCACCCTGAACGACGTTTTATGGTGCCCGTTCGCGTCAACGAATTCTCACGTCGTCTCACAATTATTTTTTCCTCTTATCAACCACCTTGCTTGGCTTTTACCCATGAACCGACTCCCTTTTCGCGAATTGATCCAAGGCCAGGATTATTGGATCCAGGATCAGGCTTTACCCAACGCCTTAGAGATTGCCCAACGGTGTATAGCCAACACAACTTGGACTCTGGGATCCCCCTGGCGTCCAGAACCCTGGCCCGGCATGCGTGCACCTGGAGCCCTGACTCCAGATGAAATCCGCACGGTGGAAGGCTACGTGACCACACACTTAGGTGTTCCCAACCTCACTCCCCAATCGGATAGCGACGCAGGACTTTCCGGACACAATCATATTCAGATTTGCGGAGGAGCTGAGGGGGTCGCTCGTCCTCATGTCGACTCGGCCAGAATTTGCGATTACGCCGCCGTCCTCTACCTCCATCCAAGCCCCCCCACATCACATTGCGGAACATCGTTTTACCGCTTGCATCTTCCCGGCGAACCACCAGACGGCAACTATTGTCCAAAAGACTATGAAAGTCTCAGCGAAGTGCCTGGGGTATCACAGGAAATGGATCCTACCATGTTCAAAGAAATCCTAGAGGCCCCATATGTCTTCAACCGCCTGGTCGCTTATAAATCGGATCTCATCCATTCTGCCACAGGATATTTTGGGTGGGACCATACGTTAGCTTCAAAACGAATGGCTGTGGTGTTTTTTTGGAAAGCCGAGTCGTAACAACTCTTCAACGCAAAGAATAAGCTATCGACTCGTTCATGAATGGCTTCTTGAATGGACCAAGCTCATTCGAAATCGGATTAGGTCTTGGCAGGTTTCTTTTTTGGCTTATTGAGACTGGCTCCTACGTGAGGGCTGCTTCCTCGATCCAGCATTTCACCGGCGGTTTTTCTGATGGTTGAGGTCAGCGTGCCTCCGCCCAACATGCGAGCGATTTCGGTTTCCCGATGAACTCCAGTGACTTCATGTACTTTCGTCAGCGTTCGGTCATCTAGCGTTGTTTTCTCAACCACAAACTGTGCATGAGCCTGCGAAGCAATCTGCGGGAGATGGGTGATACAACACACTTGATGAAATTGAGCCAATTGACGCAAACGACTCCCCATGACCATTCCCGCTTCCCCGCCTATCCCACTGTCAATTTCATCAAAAATAACGACGGGAGTCTGATCATTTTCCGCAAACACCGTTTTTAAGGCCAACATGATTCGAGACAATTCTCCACCCGATGCAATTCGGCCCAATGGCATCAGCGGTTCTCCCGGATTGGGAGCCAGTAGCATCTCAACACGATCCATTCCTGTCAAACCAATTCGATTATCCCCATTGGCCATCTCAATATTAACCTGCACCTCCATTGTCGACATTTTAAGAGCCGCTAATTCCTGCTTAATCTCCTTGACCAAATGCTTCGCAACTGTTTTCCGCCGGGCCGACAAGTCTTCCGCCAAGGCCTTCATCGATTCATATCGACTGGTCACTTCTGCCTGCAAATGCGCCACCTGCTCTTCTCCATTTTGGAGTAACGCTAAATCTTGCTCCAGAGTTTTGGTAAGCTCCACTAAATCTTCGATCGGCTTTCCATATTTTTTTTTAAGCCGCTGAAGACCGGCCAACCGACTATCAATCAGATCCATTCGCTCCGGGTCATACTCTATCTGAGTCCGGTAATCCCGAAGGTTATCGGTCACCTCCCGCAACGCCACGGTCGCTGATTCCAACAACGGCACCCATGATTCGCCTTGCGCATCTATTTTCGCAAGTTCTTGTACCCACTCAGTCACCTTACCCAAGTGATCCAGAACCGATCGCTCTCCTTCATGTAACGCCGCAAAGGCTTGATTCGATAATTCTCCTAATCGACCGCTATGTTTCAACCGATGATATTCCTGGCTGAGAGACTCTTCTTCTCCAGACTGCAACTGCATCTTGACCAGCTCGTCATATTGATATTGAAGGATATCCTGCCTATTGGCTTGATCCCGCAACTTCACCACGTATTCATCCAGAGCCGCCTTTTTCTCAAACCATTCCCGGTGCATCTCCTGATAGCGGCCTACGACATCCTCAAGATTCCCAAACGCATCTAGCAATTTGAGCTGGTTCTTAGGGGATAGCAATGATTGCTGGTCATGTTGGCCATGGATATCTACCAACTGCGAACCGATGTCTTGAATCGTTTGAAGAGGGGCGAGTTGCCCATTGAGAAAATTGCGGTTCTTTCCGGATCGCGACAACATCCGACGAACGATAATGTCCTGTTGGTCGGGTAAGAGGTATCCATCCTGTTGTAACCTGATCGTAAGAGGATGAGTCGGTGGGATAACAAAACAGGCTTCTAACAGGGCTTCGTCAGCACCAAACCGAATATGCTCGGCAGAAGCTCGTCCGCCGGTGAGTAACACCAGGGCATCAATGAGAAGAGACTTTCCAGCTCCGGTCTCCCCCGTCAAGACAAGAAACCCAGGGGGAAATTCCAGATGGAGTTGATCGATGAGGGCAAAGTTGGAAATACGCAGCTCGGTCAGCATAACACCGAGTCATCGGCCCCGCTGATCAAGCAGGGGAAGAGGATTGAGCCAGGAGCGAGTCAATGATTTGTTTAAATTGTTGCTTCGGTCTTGCACCAACAATTTTTTCGACAACTTGGCCGCCCTTGAAGAAGAGAATACTGGGGATACTCATGATTTGATATTGTCCCGCGACTTCTGGGGCATCATCGGTGTTGAGCTTCATGACTTTGAGTTTGCCTTGATATTCCTGTGCGAGCTCATCGACGATTGGGGCCACCATTTGACAGGGTCCACACCAGACTGCCCAGAAATCTACCATTACCACCTCTGAAGATTTCAGCACTTCCCCATCCCAGTTCGCTGCATCGGCTTTGGCCACTAAATCAGACACTGACTGCCTCCTTGGATAAATACGACAAAATGTCCAGACTGTGCTGGCATCCTAAAACCGCTCTTGTCGGACTGTCAACTCATTCATGCACGCTTAGCTGACTAATGGAAGCTGTACCCTGTGATCTGCTGGACCTCTTCTCCATTCACAGCCAAGGCAGGAACAGAATTCACCACGGCCATTCATCCGGTGTGCCGGTCCACCATGAATCAGGCTTCAATTCACGCCAACGGGTTTGCTGTGCCCACAATTGATCCGTCCGTGTCCGACTCAACCGATTGGCCATCGCTGCTGTCACATCAAATTGTTGCCGAATGCCTTCATGAATAAGTTCTTGGGCCATACGAGGCATGACGTTTGGCGGATCAATGAGATCAAGAATATTCCGTGCAGTCAAATTCAGGGCTAATTGCTCCACTTTCACATAATCTTCCCGCTTCGCTAATGATCCTAAATAGCCATCAATTGCCTGATAGACGTAGGCCAAATAAACGTACGCTTCAACCGAGGGATTGCGGTCAATATTTTCTTGGCAAGCCTCCACCGCTCGCCGGTAATCTCCTGCCATCAGATACACTTTAGCGTGCGAGAGAGGTTTAATTGTCAGGATAGGAATCTGGTCCGACTGGGCCCAACCATTGGAAAGCGGTACCGTAACCAAAAGAAATGCTCCCACTCCGAGACACATCATCATTTCCCTTACTCTTTTGCTCACCGACGAAGCGCTCATGTTCTCCTCCATCACTAAAATCGTGCAACAGGCATCATTCTCGATAGATTCCCTGGTCGTTCGCCATATTCTTCTCTGATTCGCTTAACTCAGATTTGAGATTGTCAGATTTCTTATCAGTACGAAAATCTCGAAATCGCCCTGTTTCCAATCACTTAAGATAAAAGACCGTTTTGCTTAATCTTTGATGTCCGGGAACCACGACACAATGCTGTATGGAGGACACTTGCTATTTATGAAAACACAAAAAGCCAAACACTAATCTCATTCCTACAACACAAGACTCCCATAAACACCGGCCAAGGAACAATCTAAAACGTCGATGGCACACACATTGCGAACGACAGTGTCTATGAAGTGTTTAAACTGTAATTGGCTCCTGCATGCTAAACGTACAAACAACGAGCAAGAAGCCTAAACCCATCACCATCAAAAGAGGCAAAATGAAACGGAACCAATCACTTTGGTCTTGTACCCTCACAATCGGTATAGGGGCCTTATCCTTGTGCCTGATCCCCATCTCACCCACTCCGGCCAATTCGGCTGATATCGCATTGCTCCTTTCGTCTTCTACCTTTCGTTCACCATTGTCTCTGTGCATGATCCACGCACAGGAATCCATCCACAGTGACGACAAATTAGCGGCCTTAACCATCTACCTAGAAGCCCGTGGGGAAAGTTTTGCTGGAAAGTTAGCTGTCGCTGCCGTCATTCGTAATCGGATGACTCACAAATACCACAGCGATGGCACAGTCAAGGGCACGGTTCTTCGTGCCAAACAGTTTGAACCATGGATAGGGCGTAATCCAGAAGAGGTGAAATTTGACCCAACCAATCGAAAAATGCAGGAAAGTTTATTAGCCTGGAATCTTGTTCAAGACGGGCGGAAGGTCGTAGATGGGGCCGTGCTGTTTTATAACCCCCAACTCGTCAAAACTCCCCGGTGGGCTCAGGTCAATCGTAAAGTGGCAAAAATTGGCGGACACGAATTTTTCAATAAGCACACCATTTAACTAATCATCGGATACATGCGTTTTCCGTAAATTCTTAGGGCGAGGCGCACTGGCTCCCCCATCCTCAATACGTTTCAACTCTATGCGTAAATGTCGGAGTGCCCCGGAATGCACTCGACAGACGCCAGACTCGGTAAGACCCATCTGGCCACCAATTTCTTTCATCGTCAATCCAGTGTGATAATACAATTGAAGCACTTCTTGTTGGCGTGCCGATAACGTCTGGAGCGCAGCAGACAAGGCCGCTTTCATTTCTGCATCAGCACACGCCACAAAAGGGTCCTGATGGTTATCATCCGGCAATACATCACGGAGGGTACATTCATCTTCTCCCTGCCCAACCGGCTCATCCAGACTAATTAAGCGAGGATCACACCCTCCCACTCCTTCTATTTCCTCAACGGGAACACCCAACAGCGTGGCCAATTCCTGTGTCGTCGGTGGTATACTATTTTTCTGAAGATGCTCTTCAACGATCTGTCGCACTTGATCTCGGCGAAATCGAACCGACCGAGGAACCCAATCCATTGCCCGAATTTCATCTAACATCATCCCACGAATGCGATATTCGGCAAATGTGCGAAATTTGATATCACGTGTAGGATCATAGCGCTTTAACGCTGACAACAAACCCATGGCCCCTGCGCTTGTTAAATCCTCGACATCCAAGGAAAAGGGATTCTTGAACGCCATGACTCCAGCCATCCGACGAATGATCGGGAGAAACTCCAGTAAGATCTGGGTAACATGTTCTTGATCGAGCTGGCCCTGCACCTCGGTATGCTCTGCTTTATCAGGGCCAACCGGGTCGAGGAAAGACGAGCCGAGTTCCTTGATACCAACTGCTGGCTCTGTGAAATGTTGCGCGTCTTCGTCCATATTTCGGCCTTTCCAGGGTGACCAAAAAAAAGCGCCCAATTCCAGGGAATGGGCGCATGAACGAACGCATGGACCTACCAACACAGTTCGGTAACCAGACGAACCCTGAAACAACAACGTTCTCAGGGTCTCTTGGCTTTGCGCCCTACCCTTACGGATAGTTTGCCCTTGTCACCTGTTGAATTCGTTATCCGATAATCGTAACCTCGTGTGAGTGGTGAGTATTGGAGGCTTCCCGACTCGCTGTCTGCCTAGGAGCCTCAGATGCTCCTCTACCCTTCGAAACTCTTCCTCCGTGCCTGTGTTATCGGATCCGAGTCATAGGGAGTTAAGAAAAAACCTTGCGTGTTTGTGAGAAAAAATGACAAATTCATACATTGCATAGCATCGAAGACAAACACAATGACGACAGGCAACCAAGGACGAAAATCCCAATTACCCATCCCCTCAATCTATCTTCAGAATAATCATTAAACCCTCATTTTAGCTTCAAAAATAGATTGATCCCAATGATCAAAAACATGACCGTGGCAATCCAACTGCCAATGATCGGTAACACCGCTCCATTGCGTCCCAAGACAATACCTACCGAATGCGCAGCCCAAAAGAAAAATCCGATTGCCAGAGTTTGACCAAGCCCTTTGGCCACTCCCACCCCACGCACCCCACTTCCTCGAAGACTCACCGAGATCCCTAAAAGCGTCATCACCAAAGGAACGAGGGAATACGCAATACGAGCCCAATAATCGGTCAAAAAACGATGAGGACTATGGCCATCTTTCACTACTCGCTGAACATAGTCATGCAATTGATACAGCGACATATGCTCAGGAGACTGAGCAAACCAATTCTGAAAATCATCGGGCGTGAGGGAGAGAGACAATACCTGCCGTGGCACTACATTCACTTGTATGCGTTCTTCTTCCTGAAATGTTCGCTCAATCACATGCTCCATCACCCATTCCTGATCTACAAATTCTGCCCATTTCCCCTCAAGAATCTTCTTGAGGCTGAAGCGATCATCAAGGGTGTACTGGTGAATACTATTCAAACGAAACCCATCGTCGGTGACCGAATCAATGCGTAAGAGGTGATTGCGTCCCACCCGAAGCCACAAACGTTCCGGAGTGAGTAAGAGGGGCTCTGGTTTATTTTGGATCAATACCGATTGAACATATTCGGCTTTGATATTGGCCAGGGGAATTAACACGGCAGTCAAACTGAGGCCCACGACACTCACGAGGGCGCCAAAGGCAAAAAACGGCATGGCAATTTGATAAAAACTTAACCCACAACTCCGCATCGCCGTAATTTCTCGAGTCCGATTAAGACCACCAACCGTCAAAATTGACGCCATCAGGGCCGCCAGCGGGGCCAGTAAAAAGGCAATTTCGGGAATTCGATAGAGAAAAAAGCTGAAAATAACCGTTAAGTCTGCATCATATTTCAAAAACTTTCGCAATTTTTCGAAAAAATCCACCACCAGATAAATCGTCAGGACCGTTACCAGACACATGACGAACGCCCGGCTGAATTTTCCAAACACATACCAGGAAATTTTCTTCATGATCTGAATCGATTAAAATAATCCTGGATCATTGTTTCCGAGCTTGAAAAAACAAGAATCCTGTCAGGCAGGCCAGAACAATGTTAGGCATCCACGCTCCAGCAAACGGAGTGATCACCAGAGTCGTCACGAGAAACTCCCCCAGCACATTCAATAAATAAAACCCGATAATCACCAGAACTCCAATCGCAAACCCTCCAGCTTTCCCAGACCGCTTCGACACAATTCCCACCGGGACTCCCAATAGCCCCAGCACAAAGGTGGCGACTGGAAAGGCCGTGTCTTTGTAATATTCCATTAATCGACGAAGGGCACCAGCATCCGTTCCGCCCGATTCCTCCAATTGCTGAGTGAGGTCTTGGTAGGTTTTTCGTGTTGTCTTATCTTTTACTGACGTAAAGGGCGAAGAAAGCCAAAAATCATAAGTGTCAAAGGTGACCCGATGAAAACTATTGGCCTCTTTGGGGATTTGATGGATGCCCCCCTTAAATAGCCGAATACCAAACTGCTGACGTTCGCTCTGTTTCAACATCTGAAAATTCTCCGCCACAATAATCAAGGGTTTCTCCGGGTTGCGCTGATCCGAAATAAATACACCCTTATAGCCAGAAGTATTCTCCGAGTTGGGCACATACACCATGAGTCCGGGGATCGGCTCATTAAACACCCCCGAATCAACGGCAAGAGTCAATTCATCTTCGATGACGCTCAGGGCCAAGGTCTTTAATGACACATTGGCCCACGGTTGGCCCCATTGAGAAAGATACACCGTCAAGAGAAATACACCAGCGGAAAAGAACACCACAGGAAGGTTGATTCGCCAAAAGCTGACCCCCGCGGCACGAATGGCAATCACTTCATTGTCAAACGACAGGCGATTAAACGCCGAGATCGAGGCAATCAGGCAGGCAATGGGTAAGGTCAAAACTAAAAAGGAAGGAAGCAAATGCAGCACAATCGAGCCCAAAGCCGCCAAGCTAATTCCTCGGGATACGACTAAATCCACGAGCCGTAACATTTCCTTGGTAAAAATGATGAAACACAGTCCCGTCAGACTGGTCAAAAACGGGGGAAGCAGCTCAAAAAATATGTACCGATCGAGAAGTCTGATCAAGGTCTTAGACAACACAAATTAGGTGGAAGAGACGCGAAATGTCGGCTGACGATCGTGATTACCCACAGCCATTTCCAAAAAATACCCCGTAAAATCAGTCTTACAGGAGAATAGTATGGAATGA
>JAOTTP010000065.1 GCA_029864405.1 Nitrospirota bacterium | reverse complement strand
CAAAAAAGCGGACGGGTGTTGCTGCAGACAGACCGGACTGATGCGCCGCTCTTTTGCTCATGGCCGGATGCGTTTGGGCCGTGTCAATTCGAGCTCAACTCACCGGATCCCTTTGAGTTTTTGGTTCCCGCGAGTCAACTGGCCGCAACCCACCAGGGACAACCTGCCAATTTGCGCGTCTATCTGACCGGATTTCCCGAACTCGCCCTTTCGGATTTCACCAGGATCGCACCAAACCCTCGGTTTCTCTATCGCTGTTCAATCCACTGTACCTTGTCCGATATGCCTGAGTTGCTTCAGCTCTTAGAGCCACGGGGGCGCGTATATGGCAGCCTGGCAGAATTCCCAACCAGCTATCTTCTTCCGGAAGGTGCCGACGCAGCGGCCATTGTGGGCTTGGTGGGCACGAATGGTGACTTTCGCCTGGAGATTCGACTCAACCAGCGCCCCCTTCCTCATCAAGCCACGGAACAATGGCTGGAGGAACTGGTTGGCCATCCACTCATCTATGCACCATTACCCGCCTTCCCGTAAGGGAATGTTGAAAACAAGTGTTGCACCCTTCGGGATGCTTTTAGCGATGCGTTCCCTGCCTTCGCCGGAGCGGCTTCCCGTCTACGCGTTGAAGCGCTTCCGGCCTTCGTAGCCGCAGAGGCCACTTTGGCGGAGTAGGCTCGACGCGCAAGCGCGCAGGCAGGTCGCCGCTTGGCCGTGTCCACGTACTCCTTCGTACGCTCCGCTCGCCCAAGCAGCTGCGGCCTTCCCTTCGACAGGACTCAGGGCAGGTCTAGCCAAGCCTTCCTTCGAAAGCTCAGGACAGGCTTTGAACACTCCCTCATTGTCCTCAGGTTGGTCTCTGTCACTCATATACCAATGAAAAGGTAAAATATTTGAAATATTCAACAGTTCCTGTAACAAAATCCGATAGTGCCGGAGTGACCACGAAAACTTAATCCAGGAACGGGCGCGCGGCCTGGCAGACTTCCTCTACTGAAATTTGCCGCATGCAGCTTTCTTCTCCCCGAGAACACCCGTGATGAAAACATTCTTGGCAGTCCAGGCCTTTGTACATCACGGAAACCTTTTCCCCCCTCGGACCCCATACATGCGGGTCCGTTGGACCGAACAACCCCAGAACAGGGCAACCGACAGCCGCCGCCATATGCATCGGGCCACCATCATTACCAATAAATAAGGCGCTTCGCTTCATCACCGCCGCCAGTTGACGCAATCGGGTTTGCCCCATCAAGGTACGCGGCTTCGACTTGGTTAAGTTGATAATTTGCTGTCCAATCAGCACCTCCTGCTGATGCCCGATCAAGGCCACGACCGCCCCTTGATCAGCCAGCCAATCAGCAAGAGCGGCAAATCGTTCGAGAGGCCAGGATTTATCGACATATCGTGCAAGAGGGTGAAGGAGCACCAGCGGAGCATGCCCGATCTGAAGAGAGGTTAAGGCGTGATCGCCCTGCTCCTGGTCGTCGGGTCGCAGGTACAACTCTGGCCTGCCAACGGGATCACTGATGCCCAATGCCGTTAAGGCCTGCGCGTGATAATCCACCATGTGCATTGAGCCATAGGCTGATGGCAACACCTGGGTATAGAGCTTCCCACGCCACCGATTCTCCCGATTAAACCCCAGTCTGACACTGGCACCGGTCCAATAGGTCAGAAATGCCGAACGGTCCCCGTCGGTTAAATCCACGACCCCGTCGAAGCGCGCCTGACGAAGCGTTCGGTAACACTCTAATTGATTGCCCCAGCCCTCACGAGGCAGAACTGTGATTTCCTCAAGATGGGGATTACCCAATAACACCATCTCCGTTCCGGGATTAACCAGGAAAGTGAGTGACGCCTCGGGAAATCGCTTGCGCAGAATGGGAAGGAGAGGGGTGGATAAGATCACATCCCCGATGTAGCGAAGCTTAATAAGAAGGATACGTTTCACGTGAATCTTAGTTCCTGTGGGAATGCCAAAAGATTATGGCTGGCCCCAAGGACAATCCGTCAGGATAACCAAAAGACCGCGACAGAAAAGCCTCTCCCCCATACACAACTGTCATTCAGGCAAATCTCACTTTAATGGAAAACCTTTCTCATCCTACGACACACAACAGAGCCATCAACACCCATCTATCAAAATACCATTCAACCTATCGCGTATCTCACGAAACACCTGTTGTTACCCAAGCACCTCCCTATAGAGTTTCAGGGTTTCTTGTGCGGCACGCTCCCACGTAAAGTGCTTGACCCGCTCAAACCCCTTGTTTCGTAGTTGCGCTTGTAATTGGGGAGCACTGATCAGCCGTTCAATCTCCATTCCCAGTTGTTCTGGATCGTGAGGGTCGACATAGAGAGCGGCATCCCCTGCGACTTCCGGCAGAGCACTCCCCGTCCCGGTAATAATCGGAGCACCACAGGCCATCGCATCCAGAAGCGGAATCCCGAACCCTTCGTACAAGGACGGAAACACAAAGCCTTCCGCATGAGAATACAGCAACCGTAAATCTTTACTGGAAACATATCCGGGACAATATACCGAATCTGTGATCCCTAACTCCCTGGCAGTCACCATAAGATTGGCGCCCCGTGATTGAACCTCTCCGATGGCCACCAGGGACAACGATTTGGCAAGCCGTGGAGACCGAGCAAACGCGTTAAATAGCACGGTATGATTTTTCCGAGGTTCAGCCCCCCCCACAAATAGCACAAACGGGCGGGAAGGTATGTCCAATCGAGCTTGAACCTCCTGAAACTTCTGGTCATCCCGTTCAGGAAACATGTCGGGAGAAGGCCCGTGATGGATCACCGCGATACGGTCAGATGGGAGATGAAACACCTCTTGGATTTCCCTGGCAGAAAAATGTGAGACCGCGACCACTCGGGAGACCCGCCTGGCGCGCAGACCAAGTTTCCAGGAGGAAAGAGCCTGCCCCAAGAGTTTTTTCGAATACTGCGGATGACGAGTCAACCAGACATCATGAATGGTTAACAGGGTGCGATGTTGCCCATAATCGGGAGCCTTGAAATTGGTCCCATGAAAGATATCGAGTGGGGGCCGATCTTTCTCTATTCGGCCAAACCCCCAACATGACTGGGCGCATTTCACGCAGACATGCGAAGGAAAATGAAGCGGGAAGGTTTGGGAAGAACGATTCGATGAGGTATAGGCTACCCATTCAATATCTTGAGCACAGGTAAACATGGCCGGGAAGAGACATCGGACATACTGTCCAATCCCGCTATAGGAGGCACGCATAGGCCCGGCATCAAAACCGACTCGCATCAGCTGCCTGAACCGTTTTGAATTATCGGACCATGCCTCATCGCCATGAACTGATTTCCTGGCCGGCGCATCACCGCGCGTTACTGCGTTTCCTGAGAACTTCCCTGGGATTCGAGCTGTCGCATGTGCCAAAGCTTGGCATATTTCACAAAGGTATACATACTGGACAAGGCGCTGACTAAAAACCCCGCCATGCCATCACGATAGGCCTTTCGAGCGAAATAATATTTCGAAAAGGTAAAGATCGGACGAAAGAGGAGATCGGTGCCACGCACATGGCGTTTGGTTCTGGCGCGGTCTTGAGCGGCCAATGTCGTGAAGTTCGGAAATTTCTCAAAATAATTGTGAAGAGTCGGCCTGGTGAGATGCACTAATGGACACGACAGATAAGCCGAGTCTCCCGCAAATAGAAATTTATTGTGGGGCTCCGCGTCATCCAAATGGCCGATTCCCCGGCGGAACAGCCGTAATTGATAATCGGGGTAACATCCTCCGTTTAAAACCAGAGAGCCAAAATAATAATTATGCCGGGGGACATAATACGCCACGGGCCCATCCTTCGAACCAGCAGACAGCACGGCTTCTATCTCAGCCTGAAGTGCAGAAGGAATTCGCTCATCGGAATCTAAAATAAAGACCCAATCCGTGGAAGCCTGATCCATCGCATAATTTTTCTGATCTCCAAACCCTCGCCAGGGGCGTTGAAAAATCTTGTCCGTAAACGTTCTGGCAATATCCATGGTGCGATCCGTACTGAATGAATCCACCACGACGATTTCATCCATCCACGTTGCGCTGTCCAAGCAAGGCTGAAGATTCTTCTCTTCGTTGAAGGACACCACGGCGCAAGAGACCGTTTCCCGCTTAACCGAAGAGGCACTTTCGTGGGCACGACTATTCTGGTTCTTCATGACATGAGCCATCCATTCGCCAATCGGCATATTTTCTTCAACAACCGCAACCCCTTCGCTGGACTTCTGATAGCCAAACCGTCCCGTACTGCCCGATATATTGACAAAGTTCCTCAAAAACCACCATGCCATCGGCCACTTCCATGCACAACGGATGCGCGAGTACCGTCGCCGTCCCTCCTTGCTCACAAATGCCTCGTATCCTCGACTTCACCAAATTGGCCCATTCCGCAATAGGCATGCGATTTGTAAGACGATCCGGTCGGGTGTTGCCATGTTGATATTTGCCATGCAACACATGTTCATGATCAGGCAGAATATTCATCGGTACCGAACAATACCCGGGACGCACCCATTCAGCCGACATTTTCGAATCAGACACCTCATCGGACACCACATGGATTCCACATGATTCTAACAAATGATCCGTATCAGCTGTGCGCACATAACCATGGTTCCGCCACGTCTGAATTCGTTGGCCGGTCACCCGCTGAATGCTGGCAATGGTCCGCTGAATATCACGAAGTTGGTGCGCGGTGGTTCCCCATGGCGTGCCATAGACCTTTTTGAATATTCGGGACAACGGATCTCGAAAGGCGGCGAAGGTATGACCTCCAATTTCACAATGCGACAGACCCGAAACAAGATTCACCGTTTCCGGTTCTTCCTCACAGGCTCTCCCGGTAAAAAACAGCGTCACTTTAATCCCATATTTCCCGGCAATAGCACAATATTTCCCGGCTAACGCGACTTCTGTGTGAGAAGAAAATGGCGTATCGGTCCCCCGATACGAGCGTTGGTGCACATCCCCTGTCAGGCAAACCATCGTCTAGAATCCTTTGCGGCTCAACCCCGCCATGGCGCCGACGCCCTCCATAATCTTTCAAGAACCCTTTACGGCAACGGAAGATTCGGATTGCATCATTCGGCGATACACCCTCTCCGTCTGATTCAGCATGTGTTCCATGGAATATCGTTCTTGAATGACCTGTCGCCCGACCTTCCCCATTCGGGTCGCGGCCATGGGGTCATGAAGAAGACAGGCAATTTTTTCAGCTAAGACCGCAGGATCTCGTGGAGGGACCAACAGGCCGCTCAGGCCATCCTGCACCACCTCGGGAATTCCTCCCACCGCAGAAGCGACCACCGGACGTTCCATGGCTAAGGCTTGAGTAAGAGATTGAGGAATCCCTTCTTCAAAGGAAGGAATAACCACGACATCAAGTATCGCCAGCAGAGCCGGGACATCGTGACGGAACCCCACAAGATGCACACAGTGCTCTAACCCAAGCTCTCGAATATGATCCAACAGTGCGGGTTTTTCTCCGCCATCTCCGATGATAACGCACTCGACGGTGGAAAAACGTTTCTTGAGCCATCGGATCGCCTCGATCAACACCCCCATGCCCTTTTCGGGACGAAGAAAGGTGACCGCTCCCACCAGAGGACCTTGGCTTCCAAGCCCCAAACTCTTTCGTAAAGCCGCATCCGGTGGTTGGGGCTGAAACCGTTCCAAATCAACTCCGGTTGGAATCGAGATGACCCGTGAAGGGCTCAGCCTGTTTCGTGTTATCAATCCCTGTCTGACCGCCTCTCCGGTCGTGGTGACGACATGCGGCAATCTCCCGTATAAGAGTCGATGCCGCCACGTCCGTGAGACTGGAGTGCTTTTATGGCGAGTCCGGACAATGATGGGGCGTCGGGACGAGATCCGTCCAGCGATTGAGGCGGTCCAACTATCAAGAGATCCGTGCGTATTGACCACATCAATCTCATAATGTTTCATGATTCGCAAATAGAAGGGGATCAACGTGATCCACCCTCGATTGCCCGAGGACGTCGTTTTGACCTGTAACCCTCGTTGTTCTGCCAGGGCGGCCAACTGGCTCCCGTGAGGGGCAGCCACCACTACGATATGCCCGCGCTTTTCCATGCCTTGAGCTTCCTGCAACACCCGATATTCCTGACCTCCCATCCCTGAAGAAGATTCCGTGTGAAGAATTCGCATTGGCATCTGATGACGGGAGAGAAATGGGCTTACCTTCGGCATAGCCATGGGAGGATTGGCGGGATGGCACAGGAGGTCCATAGGATCAACTTTTTTGCATTTCCCACAACTTGGCGTATTTCACAAAGGTATAATAGGCATACAAGATCGATAAAATCAGACCCGGCTTTCGATCCAACAGCCCCCCACGAAACACATACATTTTCAGAAAAGTAAATAAGGGACGAAGCACCAACTGATGGGCACGAAAAGTCCGGCCTTCACGATGCATGGCCTCAGCCCGCAAGCTGGAATACCGATCCATTTTGCGAAAGTAGTGATCGATATCCCGAAAGGGAATCTGTTCCAGACTCGCACGAAGATATCCAAGCTCTCCCTTCAGCTCATATCCCTCATGTACAAGCTCCTCTCTATACTGCATATGTCCCTTATGAAAGAACTGGGGTTGCCGGTAGTCAGGATACCACCCACAATGCTTGATCCACCGCCCAAGGAAAAAATTTCTTCTGGGAATTTTATAGGCCTGCGCTGAAGGCCCTTCCACAAGCAACCGTTCAATTTCTTCCTGCACCGTTGACGTCACCCGTTCATCCGTATCCAGGCTGAAGATCCAATCATGCGTGGCATGAGTGAGGGCTTGATTCCGAAGGACCCCAAAACCCTCAAACGGATAGTGAAAAATCTTGGATGTAAATTCACGGCAGATATCCGTCGTCCCATCCGTGCTATGAGAATCAATCACCACCAGTTCATCGACCCAATGAAGACTTTCTAAACATTTCCGCATATTGGGTGCATCATTATAGGCAATCACCACAGCCGAAACTTTTTCTCTCGTGCGTTGTTTCGC
This sequence comes from Nitrospirota bacterium, assembly GCA_029864405.1. Taxonomy (GTDB): domain Bacteria; phylum Nitrospirota; class Nitrospiria; order Nitrospirales; family UBA8639; genus Nitrospira_E. The sequence continues at coordinate 5,396 of JAOTTP010000065.1, read as the reverse complement.
CATACGGCTTTCTACTTCGACCTCCTCACAGATTTATGATTTCACAGATGAATGGGTGGCCGATACCACACGATCGTCCCTTCGACCTGAGAAGCCCCGGACGATGATTTCGACCTCACGAAGAAGATGATTAAGAGAGATCGACTGCAAGCATTCCAGATAGTTGGGGTTTCGGCATGTGCGGCTTCCACAGGGACTACAGGGCAACTCCGTACGCACGATCACATGATTCTCCAGGGGATAGGGACCGGTGGCTTTGGGATGTGTCGGACCAAATATCGCAAGCACAGGAATCCCCACTCCCGCTGCAAGGTGAATGAGGGCCGAATCATTTCCTATGAGCAGTTGCATTCTGCGCAAGAGCGAAGGTAATTGCCGAAGAGACAGTCGTCCAACCAGATTGATGAGCCCCTGCGGCACAAGGCGGTCAAATTCCCTAGCAGCAGGGATTTCTAAAGGCCCGCCCAAGAGCACAACTCGAATCTCGGGCCGCTGCACCAGTTCGGTGGCCAGATCCACAAATCGTCTAAACGGCCAGGATTTCATGACAGACCGTGTCCAAGGCGCGAGAGCAATCAGGTGTTCGTGGCTTTGGACGCCCGCATCCTGAAGCATGGTTTCAATGGTGAGGCGATCCGAAGAGAACTCAGGCAGATGAAACACCGGAGTGGATGAATGTCCGCCCAAAAATGTTGTGAGCGCCAAATTCCGATCCACGGCATGGACTTCCAGTAAACGCCAGGCGGAAGGTTTCGCCTCCGGCAACGGCACGTGATGGGTATAGAACCAGGTTGCCCCTTCCCGGGCTCGCGCAAAACCCACACGGGTCCGAGCCCCTGTCATGGCGCCCAATATCCCTGAACGGAACAGCCCTTGAAAATCAACAACCAGATCAAACTGCCCGCTCCGGAGTGTACGAATAATTTTCGGCCAATTTCTCCAAGACACATCCACGGACAAGGTGTCATCAATATCGGGGTTCCCTTCCAAAATCGCCGCCCAGACCTCTTTAACCAACCAGGTCAACCTGGCATGCGGGAACCGTTGACGCAAGGCAGACACCGCTGGAAGGGTATGAACAATATCGCCCAACGAACTCAATTTGATCACCAGTATTCGCTGAGGAGTGATGTCCATAAATGCTCGCGAGAAATCTCTAGCCCATCAACAACACAGGATATCCCACTATCGCGTATGGATGTTTTTTTCTCATCCTGACTTCTTCATCGCCCTAGCCCAATTCGGTTGCCCCGTGTCACGATCTGCTGTTCAATCCAGTCGACGGCGTCAACAAAGCTGTCCGCAACATATTCAATCGGTAGCTGTCCCTCGTCTCTCGCCTTCACGACATCCGCACTATACGAACTCGTCATGACCAGGACACCAGGAACCGAGACTGTTTGAGCGACCTCTAAATCACTGCGCTTATCCCCGACCAGATAACACTGCGATAAATCCAGAGCAAATCGGTTGACCGCTTGATCAATTAATCCCGCTTTGGGCTTTCGGCATCCACACCCATCTTGAGGCCGATGAGGGCAGAAAAAAATACCGTCAATACTGGCTCCATAGGGCCGAATCAACTCAGCCAACCTCTCATGAATCAACTCCAACCCTTCGATGGTCATCATCCCCCGACCAATGGCCGATTGATTGGTCACCAGAAGTACCATGACCCCTAGGTGGTTTAATCGGGCAATGGCTTCAGGGACTCCCGGGAACAACACTAATTGTTCTGGAGAAGTGACATACCCCCTATCATGGTTCAAGGTGCCATCCCGATCCAAAAACACGGCTGTACCTGGTGCGGCAGAAACATCTCTCATCCAACATGCCCTCTGATCCGACGTTCGTTCCGATGGTCTGGTGAAATCCTGACTTGAGACAGCGCGACCTCTACCACCTTCTCAACAGACACTTGGGTCATACAACGATGATCAATCGGGCAGGCGCGCAATAAACAGGGTGCACACCGGACCGACGCCTTGACCACTCCCCGTGATTGTCCATGAGGGCTTGTCGTCGAGGGATCCGTTGAACCAAAGACCGCGGCGACCGGCACGCCAAGAGCCTGGGCCACATGCATGGGGCCCGTGTCGTTGGTGACTAAGACGGAGCAGCGAGTCAGCACTCCCATTAATTCTTGTATCGTGGTCCTTCCCGATAAGACAATCGGCTCATACCGCATCCGCCTGGCGATGTCCTGTCCAAGCTCCTCTTCTCCCTTGCTTCCAATGAGGACACACCGGACAAAGGGAGACCCAGGAAATTCTCTTGTCAGACGCTCAACTAGCCGATCACCCACCTCCGCAAAGCGTTCCGGCATCCATCGTTTGGCCGATCCATACACCGAACCTGGATTGATCCCAATGACAAGGCTGTCGGACGGAAGAAAGACATCAGGAAACTGTCTGGCACATGCGTTCTTCACTTCAGGAGAGAGAAAGAGCTGAGGGGTACAGTCTTTCCCGGGAGAGTGGGTGATGGCCTTCACGAGATCCTGATAATACTCCGTATGATGCAGGTGAGCCCGATCCGGCCTCGGCACAGGCTCGGACAGAAGCCAACATCGTCCATCCGTTGCGTACCCGATGCGGGATGGAATGCCAGCCACCCAGGCAATGACGGCCGCTTCAAACGCGTTTTGGAATAGCACCGCGCGATCAAATTGCTTCCTCTTCACGAGTTGAATGAGATGCCAGAGTCCGATGAGTCCCTTATGTTCACCATGATGGGAATAGATCAGCACCTCGTCCACTCCTGGATGTCCTCTCAATAGTTCTCCGATGATCGGCCTCGCCAACACCGTCACCTTGGCATGCGGAACATGGTCACGCAAATCCATGAGAGCCGGAAGGCACATCACGGCATCTCCAATCCAGTTGGGTACGCGGACGAGAATATTCATCGAAGAAAGCTGTTCCATCTCACATGAACCGATCTGCTAGATCCTATCTGACCAACCATGCCTGAGTCCTACGGACAGATGGCATGAAGCTGTTCTCGTAACTGTGCTTCGCCTTGAGTCATCCGCACTTGCACATCAAGCGCCCAAAGGGGGTCATCGCGTTTCAGGTACTCTTGAATTTTCAGGGCATCTTTTTCTGTCGTGATCGCGAGATCAAGTCCTAAACGTCGCATCTTCAGTCGAATGGCTTCAACATCTTTTTCTGAATAGGCAAAATGATCGGGATACCGGACCTCATCACCCACTGTCAACCCACAGGAGACCACACTCGATCGAAAGGAAGAAGGATTGCCTATTCCGCTGAAGAGCAGACAGGATGCGTCCTTGAAAGCATCGACCTTTTGGGTTTTCCCTGTCGCAATATGCGTGAACTTTCCAAGTGCGGTTTCCATATACAAGGGGACAATGGACGCTCCAACGCCTTGTTCGATTCGAGCCTGAAGCGAAACCACCGATGAACCACATTCCGTTCGACTGAAGACAATCGTCGTAGCCCATTTGGCTGCAGACAGCGGTTCACGCATCCGGCCAGCCGGCACGACCCCGTTCAATCCCTCAACATCGGTGGCATCAAATAAGAGCAAATCCAGGTCTCGATACAGAGGAAGATGTTGGAAGCCATCATCAAGAAGAAAGCAATCGCATGAGGCCTGCTCCAACACCCACTGTCCCAGTCGATAGCGATCCCTTCCCACTGCCACAATAGCCCATGGGCACTTTTGAGCCATCAACATGGCCTCATCCCCTACCAATCGCCAATCGCCTTTTAGCGACACGCCATCGGAGACCAACCGATTCACTGCTGAGCGTTGCCTTCCATACCCACGGCTTAAAATCGCAACCCGCTTCCCCTGCTCATGGAGTCGGGCGGCCAACCACATCACCAATGGGGTCTTACCGGTTCCCCCCACGGTCATATTCCCCACACTGATGACCGGCCTCGGCAACCGATATTGAGGAAACCAGCCACGTTGATAGGCCGTCCGCCGCAATTGGGCAACTGCGCCATAGGGAACCGCACACCACCGGAGAACCCATGTGCAACGCCGGTTCAGCCAACGCCAGAGCCCTACCAGACCAACCGCAAGCAAAGGAGAAGTCGTGTTCACGAAGGACATATGGCGCGAATTATATTCTCACACTCATTCCCTACCTCTGGCGGAACGGAAGTTTATCGGAACACTTCTTGAGATTTGCGTGAAGAAGATCCTGTCACCGGCAAGGGGAAAGAGGCCGAATTTTTATTTTCCAACAACTGATCAATCCATTGGAGATTCCTGGTGATCACCCCACGATGGGTCTGGACCATTTCCAACGCTCTTCTTCCCATATCCTCGGCTTCAGAAGGATGCGTGATCAGACGAATCAACTGGGATGCCAAATCGTCTTGGTTCTGTATTTGTATGCCTCCCCCTGCTTCCAGAAGCAGCCCGGCGATGTCCCGGCAATGATCGACATAGGGACCGAACACCACGGGGCGACCCCATTGCGCAGGCTCCAACAAATTATGTCCTCCAACCGGAACCAGTGTGCCTCCCACAAAATTCACACATCCCTCTCGGTAGACAAAGGGCAATTCCCCCCTGGTGTCTAGCACAATGACGCGAGGACCATGGGGAATAGCATGATCTCCGACATCATCCTGCCCCAACTGGCTGCGAAGGACACAGAGGAATCCATACTGTCGAATAACCTGTTCAAGCTTAGACGCCCGCTCGATATGCCGCGGAGCGATCACCAGCACCGCCTGCGGGTGCTGAACAATCACCTTCCGGTAGGCATCTAAGAGACATGCTTCTTCCTGCGGGTGCGTACTGCCCGCCACAATCAGCACCTCAGCGGAGTTATGCGTGAAGATTGACCTGAGGGAGGCATGGGCATCGGCAAACCGACGTTGCTCAAGCCCTTGATCAAACTTCATATTCCCGGTGACATGAATGGCATTCGGCTTGACCCCCAACTGGCCGATTCGCTCAGCATCGTGCACCGATTGCATCAAGGCGAGATCGAGACAGCTCAACACCCGCTTCATCATGCCTGCAACCCAGAGATACCTGGCAAAGGATCGTGAAGAAATCCTCCCGTTGACGAGGCAGATCGGCACCTGATGCCGTTGAAGACTGTTGAGCAGATTGGGCCAGAATTCTGATTCGACTAAAATAAAAAGATGGGGCTGGAGTATTCGAATATACCGGTCAACCGCCCACCAAAAATCAACGGGAGCATAACAATGGACAGCCACGCCTTCCAAGCGCTTGATCACAACTTCTCGACCGGTCTCTGTCACCGTGGACACGACCAACGGCCATTGAGGATACCGCTCCTTCATCGCGTGGAGAAGCGGAACAATGGTGGCCACTTCCCCCAAGGAGACAGCATGGATCCAGATGACGGGTTTCTGAAGATTTCGCAATTCGACAGGAATCGC
>JAOTTP010000072.1 GCA_029864405.1 Nitrospirota bacterium | reverse complement strand
CTGCGTTTTTTTGTCAGTAAGAGTCCGATGACAATGGGAAAGGCCAGCACAAGCAGCACATTATACATCACATAATACATGGGTTGATCACGCGCCGAAGGTCTCGTTCTTGCCGATCATGTTATGGGAAGACATCCTGCGGAGAAAAGACTCAACGGGATCGGAGTCCTGAACAGCCAATTCGGCCTGAGCCGTGAGTTGGTTCAATGATGCTTCCAGCTCCAATCCTGGACCGGACAGCTCCTCGTTGGGGAGATCCTCTTTCACCCAGATGGGTGGTCCCCACACAAACAACCCTACCCCACCGGGATAGGGAATCTGAAAGCGATCCCAACTTGAAAAGACTTTTTTTTTGAGCAGGCAAAGGTCAGAGGGATAATTGGCAATCCCGTCGCTTTTGCCAGATATATGACTCCAGATTGCACCCTGCAGGCTGGCCCCTTCGGGCCATCGGGGGTCACAACCAGATCTCCGCCATTCCGCCCGACCTTCAACAATTGCCTGGTGGCCCGGAGTCCTCCTCGCGTACTCGACCCGCGAATGGACTGGAATCCGAAATAACGCATGATTCGCGCAATAATCTCTCCATCCCGATGCTGACTAATCAAAATTGAGGCCTGCTGCCCACGGTAGGCCAACGGCATCATCAGCTGGCGACCATGCCAAAAGGCAATAATGATATGTTTGCCTTGGCGGTACAACTCGTCTACGGTTTCCCCGCCTACGGTGGACATTCGCATGGTGTGTCCCAAAAGGCGGATGGTCCGCGCCGCCAGTGGCGGGGCGACAGACAGTTTCATCCAATTCAACATAGGAATCGTGCCAATCGGTTCATGAGGTCGTGGGAAGTGGTTCGGGTTGGGTGAGTAGAAATTGCGTTTGATACAATCGAGTATACAATCCCCCTTGCTGGAGCAAGGTGACATGGGTGCCGATCTCCTCAATTCTTCCACGATTCATGACCACAATACGATCGGCATGTTGGACCGTCGACAATCGGTGGGCAATGATTAACGTCGTTCTGGCTTTCACCAGGTTTACCAGAGCTTTTTGCACCAGTTTTTCAGATTCTGAATCCAGAGAGGACGTCGCCTCGTCCAAAATCAGTATCGGAGGATCCCGCAAAATAGCCCGGGCAATGGCGAGCCGCTGACGTTGTCCACCGGATAATCGTAGCCCATTCTCACCGACCATCGTGTTCAGCCCTTGCGGTAATCGTTCAATAAATTCCCAGGCAAAGGCGGCGCGGGCAGCCTCAATGACGGCCTCCTCGGTCGCATCAGGACGACCATAGGCGATATTATTTCTGATGGTATCATCGAATAACACGGTTTCTTGTGACACAATACCAATCTGTCGCCTCAGAGAGGATCGATCAACCAAGCGAATATCTTCACCGTCAATTTTCACGGCTCCTTCCGTCGGACGATAAAACCGTGGGACCAAACTCATTAACGTGGTTTTTCCACTCCCACTTGCCCCGACGAAGGCCACCACCTCTCCCACCTGGACCGTGAAATTGATCTGGTGCAATGCCGGCTCTTCAGATCCTTCATACATAAAATTGACACCGGAAAATTCCAAACTTTTCGACATGGGTGGAAGGGTTTTCTTGCCTTCGTCTTTTGCCAATTCGCTTTCCAAATCGAGAACCTTAAACACTCGCTGAGCCCCCGCAAGGGCCCGCTGAACCGACTCATTGGCCCCGGACATTTTTCGCAGCGGGGCATACGCCATGAACATGGCGGCCAGGAATGAAAAGAATTCTCCAGGCTTCATCTCCCCGGCAATGACCAATCCTCCCCCATACCAAATAATAAAGGCCACCCCGCAGACCCCAATCACTTCAAGCAGGGGAGAAGACATCGCTGAGGTTTGAGACGATTTCACTTTCGCCGAACGAAACGCTTGATTCGTCAGAGAAAACCGTTGAGCCTCCTTCTCTTCCTGCCCATAGGCTTTCACAATCTTGATGCCGGAAAAGGCCTCTTTTAAGACGGAAGCCATTTTCCCAATCGATTCTTGGCCTCGTTTTGAGAGTTTACGAATCCGTCGGCCGACCCGAATCAATACCAACGAAGAGAGGGGCAATACCACCAACACAATCGTCGCGAGTTTCCAATTCTGATAAAAGACGACGGCCAACATGGCCACAAACGTCAACCCCTGTTGAAAGATATCCTTCAACACGCTTGGAATGGCATTCGCCATTTCGTTGACATCGCTAATCACTCTGGCCATCAACCGGCCAGACGCATTCGCATCATGAAAACGAATAGGCAGTCGCACGATATGCACAAACAATTGTTGGCGAACATCGGCCACAAGCCAATGGCCCACATAACTCATGAGATAGCCTTGTCCATAGGCAAACGTCGCTTTCAGAAGCGCGACACCCAAAACGGCCAACGGAAGGATTAACAACATGTCTCGATTACGCTCAATAAAGATTCCATCCAGAACCGGTTGCACAAGCCAGGCATAGACAGCTGATAACCCTGCCACCCCGGCGGAACACACCAGCGCGCCAACCAGCCGCAGGCGGTAATCCTTCAGGTAAGTCACGATTCGCCAGAAGGTCTTCATGCGATTGCCTCAGCAAGAATGAACGCCGCAGCCCGTTTCGACGCACCAGGGCCTCCCAAGGAAGTCCGAATAGTGTGAAAAGCCTGGGTCATGTCGTTTTGACGACGAGCATCTTGTAAGATTGCCAAGGCTTCGTGAGCAATACAGTCTGGGGTCATACGATCCTGAATCAGCTCCGGAACAATTTCTTTACCGGCCAAAATATTCACTAAACTAATGTAGGGAATTTTAACCAGACATTTGGCAATTTGATAGGTCAAGGCAGATGCCCGATACACAACCACCATCGGCGTTCCAATGAGTGCCGCTTGCAAAGTCGCCGTACCAGAGGTCACCAACAGCAGATTCGAGACCGCCATCACCTCGTTGGACCGGCCTTTGACGACCTTCACCTGTTGCCCGGAATGTCCGAGGAGCTCATTCATCAGTGAATCGGACAGTGAATCCGCCTGAGCAAGAAGGACTTGAAGACGAGGGTATCGCCCCCGAATCTGTTGAACCGCCTTCAAGAAGGTCGGCACAACCTCCTGGACTTCACGGACACGACTCCCGGGAAGAAGGCCGAGCACCAGGTCGTCTGTCTCCAATCCCAATTGTTGACGCTCATGAACGATATCGTAGGCAGGCTTCAGTTCGTCCAGTAAAGGATGACCAACATACGTGCAGGCAATGCCAGCTTTGTGGAAATACGCCTCTTCAAAGGGAAGAATCGCTAACACATGGTTGACCACTCTTCGAATGAGCTTCAATCGACGACTCCCCCACGCCCACACCTGAGGCGCAATATAATAGATGATCTTATGTGACCTATTCGCGATAGCTTTGGCTAAGCGAAGATTCAACCCGGGACTGTCGATGAGAATAATGGCATCAAACCGCTCATGTTGCAGGTAACGGCCAAGCGTTCGTAATGTCTTCCACCCGTGTATGAGTTGCCGGATACCCGGAACACCCATGGCATCCACCCGTTTCACCTGAGGAAGCAGCGAGACCCCGGCTGCCAACATCCGACTGCCACCCACACCGATTAGTTCAACAGCGGGATCCAGTTCACGAAGTGCCAGGGCTAAGTGCGCTCCGTGAATATCGCCAGACGTTTCACCGGTCACTAAGAAAATTTTTGGCATCGAGACTCTAACAGACGGCTCATGGGGGGAAAGCCGGTCCTGCTGCCGATTACGGTGACCATGGCCCGGCATGTTGTTGAATGAGCGAGACAACTTGCGTCGCGACTCGCAGAGCTTCCACCCCTTCTTCTCCAGAGACGCCTCGGACCGAAGCATTCCCCAGAATCGATTGAATGAAAGTGCCCAATTCACGAGTCAGGGCATCGCCTTCATCAACTTTGATATGTTTGGATTCAATTTCAAAGGTTCCACCCTCCAAACTTTTCCGGGTGTTGATCACAGCCTCTTTTCCACCATAATCGACCGAGAGATAGCGATTTTTTTGATACACTCTGATCTTTCGAAGTCGTCCAGTCGAGATTCGACTTGCCGTCAAATTAGCCAAGCACCCGCTTTCAAAGAGAATTCGTACATTGGCAATATCCGGCAGATCCGTAAAAACCGGCATTCCTCTCGCCTCCACTTGCAGGATTGGGCCCAGCCCCAACGATAACAACAGATCCAAATCATGAATCATGAGATCTCGTACCACATCGACATCTGTCCCTCGAGGCTGAAAAGGACTCAGACGGTGACATTCAATAAAGCCAGGTTGACTCACCAGAGGACGCATCACTTCCACAATCGGATTAAACCGTTCAATGTGCCCGACGTGAAGTATGGCCCCTTTGACTTTGGCCAGCTCGACTAATTGCTCACCTTCCCACACATGGCTGGCAATGGGCTTTTCAACGAGAACATGGCATCCGCTCTGTAAACAGGTGGTCACCACAACACAATGAGCCGAGGTCGGAACCGCCACGCTCACCGCATCGACCAAAGACAGCAGCTTGTCCAGGTCCTGGAAATAGGATACTCCACATTCGTCTGCCACCACATGTCCGCGTGACGCATCGGTGTCGCTAACCCCAACCAACGTCACAGAAGGCAGTGATCCATAAATGCGAGCATGATGTCGGCCCAAATGTCCAACACCAATCACCCCGACTCGTAAAGATTGTGTCATGTAGAAATGCGTTGTCGCTGAAAAGGAGCACAAAGACAGTGGTTCTGGTAATCGTCCACAAAAAACCGCGCTTCGGAACGCCTCACCTTAGCGTGGTGGAGCATCGGAAGACGCGGCATGCCGTAACAGGCCCGTGGAAGGGATTCCAATGATCGCGATGTCTGCTGATTGGGCATTCGCACACATCTCTTGTCGATCAAGGACGACGGTTCGCCCGGCTTCAATCGCCAGGACTGAAGCCTTACTGGCGACCATGGACTGAATGGTTTGAGGGCCGACGGCCGGTAAATCAAACCGAAGGTCCTGGTGAGGTTTCGTTCGTTTCACCACCACAGTCCCCTTGCCACCAAGTGTCCCACCACGAGTAATCGTCCCATCCGTTCCCTCAACGGCTTCAACGGCGACAATCACCCGATTTTTCACCACCACGCATTGTCCAATATCTAACGCCCCCAGGGTTGCGAGGGTGTCCCAACCGAATTGAATATCTTCCCCCTCTTTGGTCGTTGGTTTCCTGGAGGTCAAATTGCCCTCTTCCGCCAGAATACCTTCAAGGCCAAAGGTGGACTCCCGAATCTGAATCCCTTCCCGCTCTAATTCACCAGCGACCGCTCTGAGAATCGCATCGTCCTTCCAGTGCTTCAAGCGGCTAAAGATCGCTAAGGCGCGGAGGTCCGGTCGCAGTGCCGTAAAGACATGAGTTTTGTGGATGCCGCCTAACATGACGGCCTGACGGATGCCATCACCCTTTAATGCCGCCAAGGCCTTGCTAAATTGCCCGACTTTGAGCCAATGAATTCGATCAACATGGGATTCAAGTTCCGGCAAGGTCTCACCCACATGTGCGATGGCGGAAACTGAAAACCCTAATCGCCGGACATTATCGGCAAAAATAATCGGAAAGCGTCCGTTTCCCGCAATGAGGCCAATCCGCTCATCTCGATCGGGAGAAATCATACCCTGGGCACCAAATCGACCGCGAACTTACTCCTCTTCATCATCCAACTCCCGAGAAGAGACTTGGCAGATCCCGCGACTGGTACTCTCTAAAAAGGTGAGTAACGTCATGACATCGGTGCTTTCACCGTACTCGTTACGGGCAAGTTTAATGGCTTCTTGAAGACGATGCCCCTGTCGGAATAAGAGTTCAAATGCGGCTTTTAAGGTATTCATGCGCGCTCCGGAAAACCCATGGCGCCTCAAGGCTATCGTATTCAGCCCAAACATTTGGGCGCGATAGCCTCCGGCGGCACGAACAAACGGCGGGACATCCCGTCCTAACGCCGAACACCCTCCCACCATCGCATATTCACCAATCCGCACATATTGATGCACCCCGACTAAGCCTCCAATCACCACAGAATTTCCGACAGAGACGTGGCCGGCTAAATTCGCCGCATTGGCCATCACAATATGATTACCCAATTCGCAATCATGGGCCACATGGGTATAGGCCATGAGGAAATTATGGTGGCCAATCCTGGTCACACCGCTTCCAAAAGCCGTCCCACGATTAATCGTCACATTTTCCCGAACAATATTATGATCCCCAATACAGACCTTGGTGGGCTCATCTTTATATTGCAAATGCTGCGGGGGTGTCCCAATGGACACAAATGGAAAAAACCGGCAACGCCGGCCAATTTCCGTATGCCCCTCCACACACACATGGGCCACTAATTCCGTTTGATCTCCAATCGTGACATGTTCACCCACGACACAATAGGGCCCGATCACGACATCCTCTCCTACTGTTGCTTTGGGATGGACAATTGCTGTGGGATGAATATTCATCAATTTCTCACTTTTTGCGTTGAAAATGATTCCAAAGCCAGACTTCGCGCAACGACCCAGTTGATCGCGGCTAGGCCTCACTTCCTTCGACTCTGACCATGGCGGTCATTTCGGCTTCGCAGACTAAGGACGACTCGACCAAGATCTTCCCGGCCATCTTCCAAAATGGATCTTTTCGCCGAATGACCTCGACCTCAACCCGCAATTGATCTCCAGGAACGACTGGTCGACGAAACTTTGCTTTTTCAATCCCGGTGAGAAAAACGGTAGGGCGCCCCGTCCCCATCGCCGTTTTTCTGGCTAACACCCCGCCAACCTGTGCCATGACCTCCAAAAGTAACACTCCAGGCATAATAGGATGCCCGGGGAAATGCCCTTGAAAAAACTGCTCATTGGCCGTAACGTTTTTAATGCCCACAATCCGGGTTGCCTCTTCGATTTCAAGGATCCGATCCACTAATAAGAAGGGATACCTGTGCGGAAGCAATGCCTGAATGTGGAGAATATCTAATTCGCTCTCAGCCATATTTGACCTCTTTCTCTCTGTGCTGCTCAGACACGACTGATCGTCATCACCCTGAACTACCCTCCGGACTAGGGCGCACTTACTTCACGACTCTCCTGATCGAGAGCCTGAATAACATCAGTGGAAATATCCAGGCCAGCCTGATAAAACAAGGTGCCTGAATTGACTCCGTACTCTAATACCAGACCCAAGCCACGTTGACCTGCAACCTCTGTCACAACCTTTTGCACCTGGAGACGAAATTCGTTTTGCAATTCCCGCTGTTTTTCTTGAACTTCTCTGTTTAAATCGGCTACTTTTTGTTGATACCCGGCCATTTTCCCCCTGAACTGTTCTTCCTTCCGATCCCTGGCCTCCTGACTCAATACTGTACTTTGGGCCATCAATTCACTTTCCAACTTTCGTAATTCCTTTTGCTCTAATTCCACAAGGGTCTGTCGATCCTTCATGAACGCATTCAGAGCATCCGACAGCCGTTTTCCTTTGACCGTTTCAGCCAATATCCGCTGAGGATCAACGACACCAATGGGGAGATCCGATGGATTGTTGGGCCCCATAGCCGCACATCCCCAGGCAAGACTCAGCACCAGACTCCCCAGAGGCATCCACCTGCCGATACACCCAACACATGTATTCCTCATCGTATGTTCTCTCCTACGCTTCGCCATCACACATGTTCTTTTTGCGGATTCAGTCTAAAAGACCGATCCCACGGAAAATTCAAATACCCATTTTTTGTCCTTTGATGGCCCATCTATAGGACGGCCAAACGCCGCCCGAAGAGGCCCAAATGGTGAAATCCATCTCACTTCCATGCCCGCAGCCATTCGAAGATCAAAATTTAATTTATCCGACTGAGAAAATCCCTTTCCATAGTCGAAAAAAAGGACGCCGTTCAACTTGGCATCGGGCAACAATGGAAAAATTAAATCATTATTCACAATTAATTGTTTATTGCCCCCTTCAGGCTGGTTATTCGAGGTCACTGGCCCGGCGCGGCCAAATTTGAATCCCCGCACGGTGTTAATGCCGCCCACGTAAAAGAACTCAGGAATAGGGAATTTTGACCCATTAAATCCGTCTCCGTATCCAATCCGCCCCCGAATAGAATGGCGAAAATCCCAAAATGGCAGTGGCGTATATTTCATCGCATCAAACGACACACTATAGAAATTATTTGACCCCCCAAGTCGATCTGTCCCTAAACTCGTGCGGACACCGATTCGAGTGCCCCGCCTGGGGTCTAAATAAAAATCGCGGGAGTCGCGGAATAAACTGGCACGAAATCCAGTCGTGGATTGAGTGCCTTTCTGATCTTTGATCAGATCGTTGGCGTTAGAATCCACATTACTAATCTTGATTTTTTCTGCTACAAGGGTAAAGGTCCCAGTCAAGTATTCGGAAAACCCTCGACCAAACGTCAGATTCGCACCCTGCTTTTTTTCAAAGTACGTCAAGAAATTCGTGCGCGAGCTGAACAGATCTGCTTGGGCCGAGGTTAACGTATCAAAAATGGCCGGATTTCGAAAGGTAATAGTCCCAAGGGTTCGCCGCCCTCCTACCTGCCCCCTGATCCGAGCCAGATACCCTCGCCCGAATAAATTCCCCTCGGTGATATCCGCAATTAACGTAAATTGGTCCAACGTGCTAAAGCCACCGCCAATACTGAAGGAGCCGGTGGGCTTTTCCTTGACTTTGACCTCTAAATCGACTTCACCAGGAGTAATTTGTTTGGGTAGAATCTCCACCGTTTCGAAAAAATTTAAATTATTGAGCCGTTCAAAACTTCGCTTAATCGCCGGGGAATCAATCATGTCCCGTTCATTGACACGCAGTTCACGCCGGATCACATTGTCACGAGTCTTATTATTCCCGGTAATCCGGATATCTTGAATCCGAACCATTTCCCCTTCCTGGATGGAAAAACCAATACGAGTGCTTCGGGTTGGGGGATCCGGCTCTACCGAAGGAGTAACCTCGGCAAACGCATAACCACGACTGCCATACAAATCAGTCACCCGAGTAATTTCATCACGGATTTTTACTCGCTGAAACACTTCACCAGGTTCAATGGTGAGACCTTCCAGGAGTTCCGCCTCAGAGAACAGCGTATTTCCCGTATACTGGATCTGGCTCACAATATACGGCTCTCCTTCCACAATCGAAAACACCAGCGTAAACCACTCCTTCGTCTCATCCAAATCAATTCGTGGCATCCCGACTTGGACATCCAAATAGCCTTTATTAAGATACACCTCTTTAATGCGTTCGACGTCATTGGGAAGTTCATCACGATGGAGAATGCCGGCATCTGAAAAAATTGACCAAGGCCAGGAATACTCTCGATTGGCCATAAAGGACGTTAATTCCTTCTCCTTGATGACATTTCGGCCCTCAAATTTGATCGTGCGTATATGGGCTTGCCGTCCTTCTTCGATGTAATAAGTCAATCGTGCTTGATTGTTCTCGACCATATCACTGATGGGAATAATTCGAGCATGGTAAAAACCCTTCTCGTGATACAACTTCCGAAAATTTTCCACGGAAACCTTTACCTGTTCTTTATCTAAAAACACCTGATTTCTTACGGTATTTTTTTCATTAAGCTTGTCGTCCGATAACTCATCATTTCCATCAAACACCACTTCGACGGTAAAGGGCTTTTCCTTCACGCGAAAGACCACGAGGGCTCCATTGGCCCTGGCCTCGGTTGAGGCTTCGACTTCTTCAAAAAATCCCATGTCATAAATGAGTTGAATTTGCTCCCGAATGGACTCTTGGGTCAATAAATCTCCTGGCTTGAAGGATAATTTCCCTAAGATGGCCTGCTCTTCAATATGCTGGTTGCCTTCAACCTCAATGGCCTCAATTTGAGATTGAGATGGTTGGGCCAACACGGACATCTCAAACGAAAGAGTTCCCATGATGAGAAAAAAGAGAAGGAAAAAGAGGTTGACAAATAGAAATGAAAGAATCCAGGCGCTCCTCCTATTTTGCTTAAGATCCAGTGACCGACGCAACACTAGATCCATGGAGCATCCCTGAGACGATGAAAAGAGGAAGAAGAGTGTATCACAGAGAAACTATACGATCAGCAGGACAGCAGATTGACACATTCAATATATCCCCCAACATGTAAAATGTAGAGATGCCTGTGAACTAGGGGAGGAAGCCTGGGAATGAGAAGAAAAACATAAATCTTGAGGTCAAAGTGCAGATTATATTCGTGACGGGATTCCTTGTAAAGGCAAAGTCTCTTCCAATATGAAATGAGTCTGAACGGCGGCCGTGTTTCTACCCTGAAGTGAGTCTGAACCCGAGGCTGAGTTTCGGGCATGATGGGAGGATGAAGACCATCATGA
>JAOTTP010000150.1 GCA_029864405.1 Nitrospirota bacterium | reverse complement strand
CCGGTCTTTGCGCCGCGCACGACCTCGAGCAGGCGCATCACGTTGGCGGGTGAAAAAAAATGTGTACCGATCACGTCCTGCGGGCGCTTGACGGCTGCTGCAATCGCATCGACATCGAGCGTCGAGGTATTGGTCGCGAGAATCGCGCCGGGCTTGGCGATCGCGTCTAGCTTCTTGAACAGGTCCTGTTTCACGTCCATGCGCTCGAACACCGCCTCGATCACGATGTCTGCATCCTTCGCGTCCTCGAGCTGGAGCGACGGCGTGAGCAGCGCCATGCGCTTGGCCATGTCTGCCTGCGTCAGCCGGCCCCTGGATACGGTGCCCGCATAGTTCTTCTTGATCGTCGCGAAGCCTCGGTCGAGCGCCGCCTGCTGCGTTTCGATGATCGTCACCGGAATGCCCGCGTTGGCGAAGCTCATCGAGATCCCGCCGCCCATCGTGCCGGCACCGATGATCGCTGCCGTCTTGATCTCGCGCGTCGGCGTGTCCGCGGGTACGTCCGGGATCTTCGTCGTCTGCCGCTCGGCGAAGAACATGTGGCGCAGCGCCTTGGATTCGTCGCCTTCGACCAGGGCCTGGAAGCGCTTGCGTTCCTCGGCGCGGCCCGCGTCGAAGGGCTTGTTCACCGCCGCCTCTACGCAGGCGACGATTTCGAGCGGCGCCGGGAAGCCGCGCGAAGCCTTGCCGACCTCCGCGCGCGCCTGCGCGAAGAAGGCCTTCGGGTCGCCGTCGACCTTGACCGTCATGTCGCGGATGCGGCGCGGGCCCGTGCCCGCGGCGACGAGCTTCTGGGCGAACGCGACCGCCGCGTCAAGCAGGTCGCACTGCACGATCTCGTCGACCAGGCCGAGCGAAAGCGCCGTTTCCGCAGGGACCGCGTTGCCCGTAGTCATCATCTTGATCGCTTCCGCGGCGCCGACCACGCGGGGCAGGCGCTGCGTACCCCCCGAGCCGGGCAGCAGGCCCAACTTCACTTCGGGCAGCCCGAGCTGGCTTTTCGGCAGTGCAACGCGGTAATGGCAGCCGAGCGCCAGTTCGAGCCCGCCGCCGAGCGCGAAACCGCCGATCGCCGCGATCATCGGTTTGCCGCACGCATCCTGCGCGTCGTTGATTTCGGGCAGCGACGGCGGCACTTCCATCTTCGGCGTATTGAATTCGCGGATGTCGGCGCCGCCCGAAAAGGCTTTCGCCGAACCGATGATGACCAGGGCCTTGACTGCCGGATCGGCGCCCGCCTTCCGGATGCCGTCCATGAGGGCCGGGCGCAGCACGCTGCCCAGGCCGTTGACCGGCGGATTGTTCATGGTGATGACGGCAATGCCGTCACGGAGGGTGTACGGTGCTGCGTCGCTCATGCGAGAGTCTCCGGCAGGATCAGGTGGGCAGGGCGCCCAAGGGGAGTCCGATTTTACCGGGATTGTGGGTCCCCCGAGGCGCGCGCAGGAATAGCGGAACACGCCCGGCTGCGCTGCGCTGACATCGCGTTGACAGTG
>JAOTTP010000095.1 GCA_029864405.1 Nitrospirota bacterium | reverse complement strand
CGGTCCCTGAAAAAAAGATAATGACCGCCGGCGCACTTCCCTCAAGCGTCAGCAACGGGATTCCATTTTCATCAAGGAAGGGTCCACCATCCTGGCTATATCCCTGATAGCGAAGCGGCCGCCCGGTTCCTTTTTCAACCATCCCATAGCCCCCCTGTAATAATCCAACCCCACCCTGAAACCGTTGAATCACTTCCTCCGCAAACCGCTGCTCACTTTCCAATGTGTTCAATTGTTTTTGGATCGCCCGAACTTCTTCATGAGATTGCTGTGCGGCCTGTCGATTTTCTAAGGCCGCCTTCAGATTGGCTTTCAGTTCATCTTGCTCTTGCTTCAGCTTCAGGATCACCTCCCGTTCCTGCGCCACTCGCGCTTCCAGTTCAGCCCGACTCAACCGTCCGGTTTCCACCTGACTGACCAGCTCTGCGACTTGTTGCCGGGAGACTTTGGAGACCTGGTATTCGTAATACACACTCACACTCAAGATACTAATCAGGACGATCGGCAAGAGGACGACAAGAACCGCCACCGTTTTAGCCGTCGATGATCCATACCGCGCAATGTCACTCACGACATGCCGCGCGAGGTAAAACAGGGAGGTATACGGCCGGTGCGGAGTGCGCACCACGATATCCTGTGAATCTTCAACAATGTACCGCCAGGGTTTGCGGCCATCCGCCTGATCAGGAAGCGCTCGAAATCGGACTATGGGACCGTGCTCACCAAATTGGATCAGATCGCCGTCATGCAAGGCTGCTTGCCCGGTCTGCCGGTTGTTGAGAAAGAGGGCATGCTGGCCGGTCAGATCACGGAGGATGGGAGCATGATCGTGCAGGGACAATTCGGCATGGGAAGAAGCCACTTGTTGATCGGATGTTTTCTCAAAACGCACATCACAATCGTTTCCGGTTCCAAAACGGAGGGAATCACCTTGAAAATATTGGGTTTGGCCCCTTAGGCTGCCGGTCAAATGGTGCAGCATGCATTTCATGGCGATGCACCTCTACCACTATTGGGCAAAAGGGTCAAGAAATGTGGAAATGGTGGTTAGAAAACGCCTCTCACGTGGGACTAGCCGCGAACATGAAAGGCCATCGCCTGACGCACGCGTTCTCGGGCAAGATCCATTGCAGCTTTTCGAGGTTCGATCCCTGCCTTCAGACTGTGCTTGAGCACTTCCTCGGTATTGCGACGGATTTTTTGAGAAATCTCTTGAAACGCTTGCGCCTCGTTCCCGCCATGGTATTCCACGGAGGCACAGGTTACACCACCGGCATTCGCGATAAAATCAGGGATGTTGAGGACACCCCGTTGATGCAACCTGGTCTCGGCCTCCGAGGTAGCGGGGATGTTGGCGCCCTGCAGAATCAGCTTGGCTTGAATCGTCTCGACGTTGTCCTTGTGGATGCAATCCGGGCGGGCGGCGGGAATCAGAATATCGCAGGGGAGACCGAAAATGTCAGCCTGGCCCAATTTCTTCCCTTTTGAATATCCCAATACACTGCCCGATGCCGCCTTGGCTTCCATAAGGGCGGCGACCGGGATACCGGCGGGATCATAGATGGTTCCTTTGCTGTCACTGGCTGCCACGAGCCTGGCTCCCTTTTCCTCCAGGAATCGCGCAGCATGCTTTCCCACATTGCCAAAGCCTTCTATGGCGACTGTCGCGCCTTTGATCGTGAGATTGCACGAGGCTGCGGCCACCTCGGCACATTCGGCAAGCCCAAACCCGGTGGCACCGATCTCATCAAGCGGAATACCACCAAGCACACGCGGGAGACCCACCGCCCGTTTCATCTCGTCATACATCCAACCCATGCAGGTCTCATCCGTTCCCATATCCGGGCCTGGAATGTACTCCACGAGATCGCGAATGGCGCGAGCAAACGCACGGATCAGGCGAGCTTTATCGGAAGCTCGAGGATCAGCCACAATTCCGGCTTTACCACCACCATGCGGCAGACCTGCTGCGGCATTTTTGAGGGTCATGGCTCTGGCCAAACGAAAGACTTCACGTGTCGACACATCGGGAGCCATGCGGACCCCGCCAATCGAAGGGCCGCAGGCCACATTATCGATGACCACAATCCCTCGCAGGCCACAGGTCGGATCATAGAGGTGCACGATTTTTGCCGGCCCCAGGTCATCACAGTATTCTTCAAAGGTAAAACAGGGCTCCCCCATGCCGACCCTCCTTTTGCCTCACACTCAATGCTTGTCTTCCTTCAATTGAGCTTGATTGTCCCCACCCTCGTCCTTTCTGACTTGATCCCAATAGTGGTCTACGCGTTGCTGAATGGCCTGCAAAGCCTCGGTATGAGGCTTGGGCTCGAAGAGATGGCGAAATCTCAACTGCGGACGCAGATACTCTTCGACAGGCAGGAAACGTTTCGGAATAACGGTATGCCGAACCACACCACCGACGGCTTCCTTGAGGGGCCAGATACCGGTCCGGACGGCGAGATGGGCCAACTCATCACCCAAGCGCGGATCGAATCCCCACCCCGTCGGACACACCGCCAACGCCAGAAAGAGCTTTGGGCCTTTCATGGCCAACGAGCGGTGCACTTTTTCCGCCAGATCAACAACCTCATGGGATGAGACAGTGGCGACATACGGAGGCTTCTGGGCCCTCCAGATTTCAAACATGTCTTTCTTCTCCTGAAAGGTTCCTTCGGGCTCTTCTTTCCCAATCGGAGAGGTGGTGGTCCGTGAAGCAAAGGGGGAGGAACTCGACATCTGAAATCCGGTATTGCCGTAGGCCTCATTGTCATAACACAAATACCAAAAATCCAAACCCCGGTGGATGGCTGCTGAAGTGGCCGAGAGTCCCATGTCGTAAGTCGATCCATCTCCCGCAAGCACCAACACCTTCATATCATCCTGCTCCTGCAACTCTCCCTTGGCCCGCCGAATATCCAACGCATCCCGGATACCCTGCGCTCCCGCCGCCACACTGCCCATGGTGGTATACAACCAGGACGACCGAATGGGACTATACGGATAGGTGGCCATCAGGGTCATACACCCGGCCGCATTGACGATAACCACTTTCTCTCCAAGCACTTTGTGCACCAGGCGAAGCGTCGTCAGCCCCCCGCATCCTGCGCACAAAGGCGCCCCTGAACTCAGTTCCTCTTCTTGAGGAATGTCCTTGGGACTTTTGAAAAATTCCCCTTTGACTTTCATGAAGCCCTTCCTTCCAAGGGTTTTCCGGCCACGCTCAATGCCGTTCTGACCTGTTTGTACTCCGCGTCCGTAAAGAGCAACTCACAGGGAACGTGACCCTCGCCAGACTTGGCTTCGTCCAGAACCTCAAGTACCCGATCAAATTCCGCCGGACTGATATCCTTTCCCCCGAGACCTCCGACAAAAGACCGCATCACCGGTGGACGGTCAGAAGTTGAGGCCAGAGCTCCCGCGACTTCCTGGTAGAGAATGCCTCCCAAGCCTGGCGAAATATTCTGATCAATGACACCGACGGCCTTTCGACCAGTCAGCAACCGGGCCAGCTCGGCAGCCGGTTGAGGTCGAATGAGACGCAACCGGACTAATCCCACTTTTCGTCCCTGGTCCCGCCAACGATTCACGGCGGCTTTCCCTTTGGTGGAAAAAGACCCGGCCATTACCAGGACGGTCTCGGCATCTTCCATTCGATATTCTTCCAGTGCTCCATACCGTCGACCAAAGAGGCGGTAAAAATCCTCAGCCACTTCCTCATGCACTTCCAATGCGTTCTCCACGGCCCGGTGCATTTGATAGCGAAAGTAGCTATAGGCCGCCCCATCCAGCACCGCCACCCCCTGCGCCACGGATTGCGATCCCTTGAAGACGGGATGATGTGGCCTAAAGGCCGGGAGAAATTCCTGCACAAGTTTGGCATTCGGTATCTCCACCGGTTCGCGAGTAAAAGAAAGAAAAAAGCCATCAAGATTCACCAGAACCGGCAAAGACACGCGGGAATCTTCGGCAATACGAAATGCCATCAACACGGAATCAAGCACTTCCTGGCAGGTTTCCACATGAATTTGAATAAATCCGGCATCGCGTGCCGCAAGCACATCATTGTGATCAGGCCCCAGCGTAATCGGTGAGGAAAGACCTCGTGACACATTGACCAACACAAACGGCACCCGCCATCCGGACACCGTATAGAGCGCTTCCATGGCATAAATAAGACCTTGGCTCGAAGTCGCCGTAAAGGTGCGCACTCCTGTCGTCGCGGCAGCACCGGCTGCCGTCACCATGGAATGTTCACTATCCATCGTCACAAATTTTCCCGTTAATGCGCCGTCAGCAAACCACCCAGCAAGCGATTCGATGATTTCCGTTTGAGGGGTAATCGGAAAGGCTGGTACATACTCGACTTGCGCCAGTCGCGCTCCCCAAGCTGCCGCCGCATTGCCGGTCAACATCTTCCTCACCATGAGCGTACTTCCTTCTTGCTCACAATAGAATGTCGCGGACATTGCTCAAGACAGATTAAGCAGCCCTTGCAATGGTCATAGTCGATGACAGGATACCCTTGTTCATCCAGGGCAATCGCTCCGTCAGGGCACCCGACGAAACAGAGCCCGCACCGCGTGCAATGTTCATAATTAATTTCAGGTCGTTCAACACGCCAGGAGCCCGTCTGGCGAGCTTCCGCGTTGCCGGGAGCCAGGATGCTGGGTGTGCCCAAGAGGACATGGTCGTAAGCCATTTCGTGCACAAGCTCTTTCGGAGGAACTTTTTCTGGTTGGATGGTGACATTCTCCAACCCTCCGTAGACTTCTTCTGCCAAACGAAGATTTTCCTCAATCACCTGTGCATCAAGCCCGAGTTCTTCGAGTTCCATTTGGACTGCCTCACGAAGCTGCTCTATGGTGATGAGTCCGGAGAGACGAACTGCTGCTGCCCCTAGACCCACACTGAGTGCAGACGCTTTTCCAAGACTTTCGGCAATGGTCAATGCTGAAGTGTTGCCGCTGATCATCTTTTCTCTGGTGTTTGGCGGGGTACTGACCACGCTCGGAGAACGTGGTCAGATTATCATCAGATTTTTTGAAGGCGTCAATGAGGCCATCATGGGAATGGTGCATATTTTAAGGGGCTGGCCCCCCCCGTGCGCCTTCATAGCGCACGATCGTAAGCGTACCGCTCCAAGTGGCTGGCAGGATATTGGTTGCCACTCCATATAACCATTGGCTACATTATGGCAGATGCGTGTCGGACTCAGGCTACAGGCGGGACTCAGGTTTTTCCCTCATGAGACTCCTCTCCGAAAGCGGGATCTCGACGCTCCAACATGAGGACGGCCGCCCAAGCCTGTCAGGCTGTCCCCCATGGTGCGTCGGCTCCCTACGAACGCCGGCGGCCTGAAGACACCATCCTCTACCAGGTCATCCAAGACTACGTCGACACCTTCTTTGCCCAAGTCGAACAGGAAACCGGGGCGGGCCTGCCCCAGTTTGTCAAAGACGAGTTCGAGGCCTTTCTGGAATGCGGAATCTTCGCACATGGATTTCTGCGCCTGCGCTGCGGGGACTGTACCCATGAGAAATTGGTGGCGTTTTCCTGTAAACGGCGAGGATTTTGCCCGGCTTGTGGGGCCCGACGTATGGCGGAGACCGCCGCCCACCTAGTCGAGCAGGTCATGCCCCCGGTGCCGGTCCGCCAATGGGTCGTCTCGTTTCCCATCCCGCTGCGGCATCTGTTCGCCACCCAGCCGCACCTGCTCTCACCCGTGTTGCAGGTCATCCACCGGGCCCTCTCGACCTTTATGATCCACCAAGCCGGCTTGACACGGGCGCAGGCTCAGACCGGCGCCGTCACCCTCATCCAACGCTTTGGCTCCGCGGCCAATCTCAATATTCACCTCCATTGTCTGTTGCTC
>JAOTTP010000004.1 GCA_029864405.1 Nitrospirota bacterium | reverse complement strand
CGACGACGCCCTTGTGCTTCGCTATGACTTCACCTCCATCAGGTTGTCAAAGGGACTTCCACCCTCAAGCTGTTGAACATGCTCGGCACACTGGTTTTGGGTCCTTTTGCCGAAACAAAAGGACCAGGCCTCAAAAGGCGGAATATGGAAGGAGTAAGATGGGTAAACGATGATAAGTTGAAGAGCTGAGCACCCTTGCTCCTCTTCCACACTTCTACCGCCCCTAGTCCCTCCTTACAAATGAGGGGAACGTCAGACGTTTTTGGGTAAACGCACGTAGTTCCCCGTGGGACGTTAGCGGAAAAAGCAAGTTTATGGGTAGAGGGTATAGAGCATTCTCGGGAACGGAATGGTTTCACGGACATGGTCTAATCCGCAAATCCAGGCGACGACCCGTTCAATTCCCATTCCAAAACCCGCATGAGGAACCGTCCCATATCGTCGCAAATCCACATACCACTTAAAGGCCTCTTCAGGAAGGTCGTGGGCTTGAATTTGCGCCAGCAATTCATCTAAATCATGGATTCGTTGGCCCCCTCCAATAATTTCTCCATAGCCCTCAGGCGCTAACATATCCATACACAACGCCAAGTCTGGCCGGTCCGGGTCTTTGGCCATATAAAAGGCTTTGGCGGCAGCCGGATACCGATGAACGATCACCGGACGATCAAATTCTTGCGCCAAAGACGTTTCGTCATCGGCTCCGAAATCATCCCCGAATTGAATGGCTACCCCCTTTCGCTGAAGGCGCGCCAGGGCTTCTTCATAGGTTATTCGCGGAAAGGGCCTGGCCATGGCTTCTAATTTAAGAATATCCCGCTCTAAGATTTCCAATTCAGGTCGACGGGTTTCTACGACCCGCGTAATAACCGTCGCGACCAATTCCTCTGCCAGTTGCATCGCATCCGGTAGCTCAGCAAACGCCATTTCCGGCTCAACCATCCAAAACTCCATCAGGTGCCGTCGCGTTTTTGATTTTTCAGCTCGAAAGGTTGGGCCAAAACAGTATATTTTCCCAAAAGCCGCCGCAGCCGCTTCTCCATATAATTGACCGCTTTGCGCCAAATAGGCCACCTGGTCAAAATATTGAGTTTGAAATAAGGTCGTGGTGCCCTCGCAGGCGTTGGGAGTGAAAATCGGCGTATCGATTAAGGTAAAACCTCGATCATCAAAAAAATTCCGACAGGTCCGTATTATTTCATGGCGAACTCGTAAAATGGCATGCTGGCGTCGCGACCGCAACCAGAGATGCCGATACTCCATGAGGAATCCAACCCCATGGTCTTTCGGTTGAATCGGAAAGGGTTCCGCAACGTGAATCACTGCTAATATGGACACATCAAGTTCAA
Source organism: Nitrospirota bacterium (assembly GCA_029864405.1). Taxonomy (GTDB): domain Bacteria; phylum Nitrospirota; class Nitrospiria; order Nitrospirales; family UBA8639; genus Nitrospira_E. The sequence goes on along the minus strand of JAOTTP010000004.1, from coordinate 86,027 downwards.
ATCCACCTGGCGCTCGAGCATCCTTTCGAGGTTTTCCGGTCAGAATCACAGAAGACTCCTGGGTTAACTGATTGCACAAAGAAAATTGGTCGTCGCCAACCTCTCCTTTGCTTACAATAGCCTGGAGATCTCCTGTGCCATCACGCACCGTCAAAAAGCTTAATTTTCCGCTAGAGCGTCGGTTGCGGATCCATCCCTTGATGGTAATGTTCTGTCCTTCAAATTGTGAAATCTGTTCAATCGTGACGACAGACTGTTCCGGCATGATGCTGCTCCCTCCCGCTCGCACAAAGAAAAAATTGACACCCTGAAAATTCAGCCGCTATGATAATTTGTCTACAAGGAGATACCTAAGGAACGTAAGGAGGCTTTCAATATGAGTTACACCATCACTGTCAGCGAATTAAAAGCTCGCATAGATAAAGGCGATAACATTTTCTTGTTGGATGTCCGAGAACCCCACGAATACTCCCTGGCAAAAATAGACGGATCAGTGCTCATTCCTTTGGGCCAGGTCCCCCATTCCCTGAAACAGTTGGATCCGAATGCTGAGATTGTCGCGTATTGCCATAAAGGAATGCGGAGTGCCGATGCCGTGGGGTTTCTTTTGCAACAAGGATTCTCGAATGTCAAAAATCTGATTGGAGGAATTGAAGCCTGGTCGATTGAGATCGATCCATCCGTTCCCAGGTATTAACAGATGAGTTATCAGAAGTAATCATTCTCCTACTACGCACACCTGAGAGTTTATTTTCCTGTTCCACGGAAAAAATCGACTGTCCGGTTAAGCCCTTCCTGCAAAGAGACCTGAGGATCCCAGCCGAATTTCTCTCTGATCTTCGTTACATCCAGCACACTTCGAAATTGCTCGCCTTTCTTTGCGGCTCCATACAAATCTTTGCATTGGCTGTTCGTCAATTCCTTGATAATTCCATAACATTCATTGACAGTGGCCTCCTGACCAGTTCCCACATTAAAAATCCCCTGAATATCTTCTTCCAAGGTCACCATGATAGCTTCCACCACATCATCCACATAGATAAAATCTCTTGTCTGCTTTCCGGTTCCATTGACAATGGGTTGGCCGCCATCCAACATTTTTTTTGAGAAAATGGCCACGACGCCTGCCTCACCTTCAGGATTTTGTCTGGGCCCATAGACATTTGCGAAACGAAGTGCCACATACCGGAGGCCGGTGGCATTCGCGTAATAGGCCAGATATTTTTCCCCGGCCAACTTACTAATTCCATAGGGGGAAAGAGGATCCGTCCGGTGTGACTCTGGGGCCGGGAATATTTCCTGTTCCCCATAGACCGCGCCACCCGACGACGCAAAGGTCACCTTTCGCACACCGTGCTTCACCGCATGCTCTAAAACATTGATGAACCCTAAAATATTGACTTGCGCATCAAACCCGGGATCCTCTGTTGAATGGCGAACATCCATTTGCGCGGCCAGATGCACCACAATGAGAGGACGCTCATTTCTGAAAACTCGCTCAATCCGTTTACTCTGGATATCCATTTTATACAATTGGGCTTTTTTATTGACATTCTTTCGTTTCCCTGTAGAGAGATTATCAACAACAATGACCTCATTGCCTTCTTGAATCAACCGGTCAACCAGATGTGATCCAATGAATCCAGCACCCCCAGTCACTAGAATTTTTGTAGACATGTCCGACTTTCTCCTTATTACATGATTAGATTAAGGGGATACTGTGAGCAATCGACTTGCTTCCTTCAGTACTCTTCTTTTCGTTTTTTTTCATTCCCACTAGCATCTCTTTGTTACCTTTTTTCCCCAATAGAGTCGAATCCATGACCCCAATGACATCAAGCTGAAGGCTACGGGCAAAGTCCACAAAACGGTCCCTCACCTGCTCCCGCAATCGCTCATCACGCACAATGCCTCCTTTTCCAACTTGTCCTTTCCCGACCTCAAACTGAGGCTTAACCAATGCGACAAGATGCGCATGTTCACGCAGGACAGGTAAGATCACCGGCAATACCAAGCGAAGTGAAATAAAAGAGACATCGATCACAGCCAGATCAACCGGCTCAGGAATATCTTCTGAGCAAAGATTGCGGATATTGAAGCGGTCCATCACCACAACACGAGGATCCGTTCTCAGCCTCCAATCCAACTGCCCATACCCCACGTCAATGGCGTAGACCCGACTGGCGCCACGTTGCAACACACAATCGGTGAACCCCCCGGTGGAGGCACCCACGTCCATCACCACACAGTCTGAACAGGAAACAAAAAACGCGTCTAAGGCTGGTGCCAGCTTTTCACCGGCTCGGCTGGCATATGCACATTCCGGCTTCGTTAGTTCCAGCGAAACAGTTGTCGCAAACAGCTTTCCTGGCTTATCAATAAGGACCCCATCGACTTTCACGCGACCGGCAAGAATAAGGCGAGAGGCCTGTTCCCTGCTTGAGACCAGCGCATGAGTCAGGACCAGGGAGTCCAGTCGTTCTTTTGAGGATTTCCTGAATGGGGCTGATGGCTGAACAGCCTTCATATCTTCATGTCCACGAAGGAGGCAATGCGAATCTTACCGCTTGGCAGAGAGAGCAGTGAAGGGAAATCTAGGATTCTGGTGAATTGGAATCCTCCACTGAAAAAGCCTGTATACGCTTCCTTCCATCCTTGTCTTGCACAAGGATTTCCACTTTACGTTCTGCATCATCCAGCATTTTCAGGCAGGTCTTGGAGAGTTTAACCCCTTCCTCAAAAATTCTTAAGGATTCATCTAAGGAAAGTTCCCCACGCTCCAACTCAGCCACAATAGTTTCCAAGCGGGACAACGCTTTTTCAAATTTTAATACAGCCATGAATATCGTCCGAATAGGATTAGTGATTCATTTTTCTAGGATGCTGGGACTACGTTCTACCAACCTCACATGCATTATAGCCATGGCGGAGCATGAAGCAAAAGGGAATTTCTCACGTTGGAGGATGGGTACGCTGTACCAGGCAAATCAATTCGCCTTCATGAAGCCTGGCGCGTACCGATTCTCCCACAGAAACTTCAGTTGATTGTTTCACGACTTTTCCACTTCCCAGGGTGTGAATAATACTATATCCTCGTGCTAAAACCGCGAGAGGACTTAACTGATTCAGCTGAGACATCCACAGCTCTGATTGATGGCGTTTTGCAAGAATGCACCCCGACATCCCTCGAACAAGCCGAATGCCTCGCTCAACCAAAGCCAGTTGCTGCCGATGAATGTCAATCAGGGGATTCCTCTCCCAAATCGTTGACTGGTGACTCAGCAGCTGCACCTGGAGATTCCGGCACCAGTGCTTCATTTTCACATAGAGTTGTCGCTCTAACTCATCAACCTGTTGCACAAATTGTCCAAGCACGAGTCTGGGCTCAGGCAATCGTCCGGTCATGTCCTGGACTTGCACTCTCCACGCGACACTCAAACTCCTCATAGACCGCTCCAATCGCACTCGATGATGTCCCAGATGATGTCTAACCGTCGAGCAATCCGGAACCACCAACTCTGCTGCGGCAGAAGGAGTGGGGGCCCGAAAATCAGCGGCTAAATCCGCTAGCGTCACATCGGTTTCATGTCCAACAGCAGACACCACTGGTATCCTGGAAGAAGCGATAGCTCTCACAACAATTTCTTCGTTAAACGCCCAGAGGTCCTCTAGCGATCCTCCACCTCGCCCGACAATGAGCACATCCAATTCGCCCAATTCGTTGAGCATCCGAATAGCCTTAGCGATTTGTCCGGCAGCCTCATCACCCTGCACAGGAACCGGAGCAATCAGAACATACGCAAGAGACCACCGTCGATGAATGATAGTCAGCAGATCATGGATTGCCGCACCAAAAGGTGACGTCACCAGGCCAATCCGTTGCGGGTACAGAGGAAGTCTTTTTTTTCCCGAAGCCTCGAATAACCCTTCAGCTTCCAACTTCGCCTTCAGTTGAACAAAGGCTAATTGCAACGCGCCAATGCCCTTGGGCTCTACCGCTTCCAAAAGTAATTGATAGTCCCCTCGTGGTTCATACACCGAGAGACGACCAAACACGAAGACCTCCAAACCGTCCTGAAGCGCAAATTTCAGCCGTTCGACTTGACTGCGAAAAAGCACGGCTCTGACCTGACTCGACTGATCTTTGAGCGTAAAATACCGGTGTCCCGAAGACGGGCATCGAAGGTTAGAAATTTCTCCTTCCACCCAGAGTGGGGGGAAATTTTGTTCGAGCGTTGAACGAATCTGTCGGGTGAGAGCCGAAACGGTAAGCACTGAAGGGAAAAGCCCTGGCACGGAGTTAGGTTACTCAAACACACGAAGACGTGTGATGTGAGTGGTTTTTCCAGTTGCGTGATTAAGATTCAACACCGCCGCACTCAAGACGGAAGGCCCTGTCGCCACTTCGAACCTTCTCGGAAGCTGAGTCAGAAATTTCTGAATGACCAAGTTAGGTTTCATCCCAATGACGGATTGAACAGGGCCGGTCATCCCCACATCGGTTAAATACCCTGTCCCCTGAGGTAAGATTTGTTCATCAGCAGTTTGGACATGCGTATGCGTTCCAAGGACCGCAGACACCTTGCCATCTAAAAAATACCCCATCGCCATTTTTTCTGATGTGGTTTCGGCATGCATATCCACAAGAATACAGTGAGTCTGTGTCGTTAATTGAGCCAATTCGCGTTCCGCAACTCGAAAAGGGCAGTCCACCATGGGCATAAACACACGCCCCATGAGTTGCAAAATCCCTAGGCGTTCACCATGAACGGTTTCCACGACACACGTGCCTTTTCCCGGAACTCCATCGGGATAATTCGCGGGACGGATCACCCGCTGCTCTTTTTGCAGATACTCTAAAGCTTCTCGTTTATCCCAGGCATGATTGCCTAATGTAATGACTGAAAGACCTAAATCAAACAGGTCTTCGGCCACTTCTTGCGTGATGCCAAATCCACCTGCCGCATTTTCCCCATTACCGACAACCAGATCAATCTGATGCTCCTGAATAACCTTTGACAGATGCTTTAAGATCACTCGACGGCCAGGCTCTCCCATTATATCTCCGATAAACAGTACGTTCATGATTTCCTTTACTCACAGAGCTATTTGGCAAATTCAATAAATCGATTTTCTCGAATAACCGTCACCTTGATCTGTCCAGGGTACGTCAATTCTTGTTCAATCTTTTTGGCTAAATCTCGAGATAACGCGAAACTTTCAGTGTCGTTTAATTCCCCCTGACGGATAATCACCCGAATTTCACGCCCAGCCTGAATCGCATAGGCCTTATCAACTCCTGCAAACCCCGTGGCTAACGATTCCAGCTTTTCCAATCGCTTCACATAGGCCTCGAGTGTTTCGCGTCTGGCACCCGGACGGGCTGCCGAGAGGGCTTCTGCAGCAGCCACCAACACCGATTCGGGGCAAAGCGGTTCAACTTGCTCATGATGGGCAGCAATGGCATTCACAATGAGCTCAGACTCTCCATATTTCTTCGCCAATTCCGCCCCGAGCATCGCGTGGGTACCTTCCTCTTCATGGCTCACCACTTTTCCAATATCATGCAATAGGGCTCCCCGCTTCGCCAATTTCACATCTAACCCCAGCTCTGCAGCCATAATTCCACAGATATAGGAGGCTTCCCTGGCATGATATAAATTATTTTGGCCATAACTGGTTCGGTATTTCAGACGACCCAATAATTTGACAATCTCAGGGTGGAAATCTGAAAGACCGACTTCAAAAATGACTTTTTCGGCATCATCTCGCATTAACTTGTCCAAGTCACCTTTGACCTTTTCTACGACTTCCTCAATCCGAGTCGGGTGAATACGCCCATCTTGCATGAGACGTTCCAGCGCAATTTTCGCAACCTCCCTCCGAAGGGGATCGAACCCGGACACGATCACCGCCTCAGGGGTTTCATCAATGATAAGATCTACGCCGGTTGCCGCCTCCAAGGCCCGAATATTTCTTCCCTCACGACCGATAATCCTTCCTTTCATGCTATCATTCGCGAGAGGAACCACTGAAATCGTGGCTTCATTGACATAATCTCTCGTGATCCGCTGTATCGACCGAGTCACAATTTCTCTGGCTTCTCGCTCAGCCGTTTCCTTCGCCTCATCCAAAATTCGTTTTGTTAACAACGCCGCATCCATTCGTGCTTCACTTTCAATTTCACCCAATAACTGACGCTTGGCTTCTTCGGTCGTAATGCCTGCCACCTGCTCCAGGGCGAGCCGGTGCTCTTTAATGGCTTGGTCGCACGCCGCGGCTTTAATGACCAGAGCGTCTTCCTTGTCCTTGAGGGAATGCTCTTTTCGCCGCATCTCATCATCACGTTTTTCAAATTGGCTGATTTTTCGCTCAAGGGCCTCTTCTCGCTGAATAATTTTTCGATCAGCCGCCTGAATCTCATTCCTCTTTTCCTTCTCTTTTGTTTCAAGTTCAGACTTGGCTTGAAACAGGAGATCTTTTGCTTCGATTTTCGCTTCTTTAACCAGATTTTCGGCCTCTCGTTGAGCATTTTGTGTGAGCTGCTGAACTTGCTCTTCAGCTGCTGACCGACGCTTCGAGTCCATCTGGTGCTGATACACCTTCGATAACACAAATCCAACAAAAAGCCCGATCACCACTGCAAGTATGGGAATTACCGTGTCCATAGGTTAGCTCCTATTCGTTTCCTCATGTCATCATTAAGAAAAAAAATCATTCTCCCTTTGTCAGGCGGAAACATGCCCACCAAACGATAAGGGGAAACCAAGAAAGATAAGGAAAACGAAAACTGGAGAAAAGCCTATCTGATAGGACAGAAGGCCCGGATTTGTAGGGAACGAACAGGAGGAAAGGCAGAGCAACTCTCTAAGCCAAAAGAGGTCATAGCATCCCGCAAAGGACTCACCCAATGAATCCAGCCTTCACGGTTACTGCATAACAAAGAAGGACGTGGATACAACACAGGCCAAAAATTTAAAATTTTCAGATCAAAAGGTGAGCCATTCCGATAGAAATGAGCAATTTGCTTCTTCAAGAACGATTTCCAAGAATTCAACCTGCCCTCAAATGAAAGTTTCCTACCTCGTACGATCCCCTCATACAAAAAACCCACAATGACTATGAAAATCCTTGCCATAGTGGGTCTCCAGCTCAATTCCCCCTAACAAGAGGGATATTCCTTTCTTTCTTTGCAATTCAATAACTTATGAAGAGTAAAATATCAGAAGACGATGAGGTATTTCAATAATGAAGCCTTTCGAATGATGGGAATAGACTAACAACCATCCGCCAACGAAGGGGATGAAGCACTTCAACCAATTGATTTAAAAGGCAATACCTAGCTAACGCTGGGAGAGAGGATACGAAGGCGAGAATGTTAATGCGGGTTGGTCTCGAGATGCTTTTCTATCGTTTCGAGTAAGACTTGAGTCCGTCGCTCTACCTCAGCTTCTCCAAACTGCCGGTGTCTCTCTTGCCGAAAGAGCTGATCGGTAATGTTAATAGCGGCCAAAAGAGCCAACTTGGTGGGAGTGCTTGTTCGCGTTTTTTGAGCCAGGGTTCGCATTTGCGCATCAACATACCCGGCCAACTCATGAAAATACGCCTCATCTCCCTCTCCTTGGAGAGAGATCCGATGACCAAAGATTTCGACTTCAATGGTCCTCGTCATTCTTAAATTCCGTAAGTTAATCGTTCGAGCGGTCTAAAAATTCAAGCTCGCCCAGTACTTTTTCAATTCTGGATCGAATCGTCGTCCGCTCTTCTTCCCACCCTTCAGACAATTCTTCGTGTTTGGCTAGCCGTTCCCGAGTCGATTCCAACTCTTGCTCAAGATGGGATTTATTCTGCCGTAGCTCAATGACCAGATCAAGCAGTTTCTTAACCCGAACCTCCAACGTTTCCAATTTTTCCACGCTCACAGGCACGCCTCCTTATTCGCAAGCTCAAACGAGCCGGACTATAATTCGTTCAACAAAACCTGTCAAGAGAAACACCACGGCAGACATCCCCAAACAAAGTCCGATAAATTCGATAGCTTCCGACTACTCGTTTCACGTATCCACGAGTTTCTCGATATCCAATCAACTCGACAAATTCATCAGGATCTCGCTGACCGTTTTGCGCAATCCATCGTTTGACAGCCTGAGGTCCAGCATTATATGCAGCCACGGAATAAATAATATTGCCTTGAAATTCATTCAGTAATTGACCCAGGTAATAGGTCCCCAATTGAATATTGCGTTCTGGTTCATCCAGGCCCTGTCGATGAGAATCGGAATCCTGCAACCCCAACTGACGACCAACTTTTTTGGCTGTCGCCGGCATGAGTTGCATCAGGCCAATCGCGCCAACCGGGGAAACCACGCGAGCGCTGTACAGGCTTTCTTCACGAATAAGCCCCGCGACTAAAAATGGATCCACATGCTTGGGGGAAAAAGATTTAATGAACCTTTGGTAGCCCATGGGAAAAGCCCCCAACCAGGCAACGGACGAGGGAGGAAGCTGTCCTTTCCGCAACGTCGCGCCAAAATGCCGAATAGATAATCGAATCCCGACATCGTACGCTCCAACTTCACTTGCTAATGAGACCAATTGAGGAAAAGCTTGGGGGTCCGCTCCGAAGCGGGTAAAGACAACCTCTAGCTCTTGGACGGCCTCCTTGTACAGGCGAAGGGTTCGCAACGCTTGAATTTTTTGATAATGAATATCATGCTGGAGATGAGCGGGAGTCCCCACATTCATCGTGTCAGTTGATGTCAACACGGCCCATTGTTTCGTCGAGAATTCTGTGGGACCAAGTCGAAGGTCTGCCAACTGCCCATAGTAGGTAAATGGGTAGTCCTGGCTTAACTTTTTCAAACCTTGTCTCGCGGGTTCCCTCTGCCCAAGATGCTCCTGAGCACGGGCCAGCCAATAGGAAGCCTGTGAGGCCGCATGCAGGGAAGAATCGGTTTGAGGAGTTCCGGCTGCCTGGATAATCTCCTGAAACGTCTCAATGGCTTCAATGAATTGATTCTGTTGATAGTGAATCCACCCCACTCGCCAAAGCGCATCCAACCGTTGCGTCAGCGTGTGAGCCACAGCGCCTGCCCGCTTATAAGCCTTCCCAGCCTCCAGCCAGCGGGAATGATCTTCCAGCCAAATTCCGTAAAAGGTGAAGAGCAACGATTGTTGATCACCGGTTACTGTATCAATCGAGAGGGTTCGGACAAGAGCCTCCAATTCCGGCCCTTTGCCCTGACGCAAATACACTCGTCCCAACCAGACCCATGCATCATCTGTTCTGGAGGAGGAGGAACGCGACAATGAGGTCAAAATCGCTTCTGCCTGGTCATACCGCTTCAAACGAACCAAGGCCATGGCCAACGTGTGTTGGATTTGAAAAAACTGAGGAGTGGGGGAAGATAAAGACGCAATGCGTTGAAATTCCTGAACGGCTTCCTCCAAAGCCCCCCCGTTATACAAAGCCATGCTCCGCTGGTACCGTTCTTCCAGCGATGGCAAAAACAAGGAACCCAATTCCCGGCGCAGCCACGGCTCAGCCTGCACCCGCTCTGGGGCTAAGGGGAATTTCCACCATAATTCACGGAAAATCTCAATAGCCTTTTCCCGTTGTCCCAGTTGAGCCGCACATAGACCCATTTGGAAGAACGCTTCTGCGGCTTTGGGATGATCAGATTCTATGCTGAGAGCCTGAGACCACATCGAGAGAGCTGCGTCACAATCCCCCATTTTTGTCAAAACATCCCCAGCTGCATAGAGTGCTTCAGCCCGAAGCAATGAATCGGCATAGTGCTCATTCAACTGTTGAAACGCCTCTGTCGCCTCCTTCCCTAAGCCAGCATGGGCATACGCCTGCCCTAACCAAAAGGTGAGATAATCCCCCAGAACAGGGAAATTATGAAGAGCGGCTTGCAAAAGAGGAATTGCCTCAAGAGGGGAGGATTCCTTGAGCCAATATGCATAACGGAACCTGGCACGTTTTGCCAACGCCGTATCACCATAGGCTGCGACGATCTGATTGAAAGACTTGGCATGATCCAAGGTAGCTCCAGAATCAGCTCTAGATGATTCTAGTTGCTCAAGGAATTGCGCAACACACCCTTCAGCATTTTGACACGGAGCAGAAGGAGGGTCTAAGGAGACGACGGTTTGAGGAAGGAAAAGGATGCATCCCCCCACGATCACTCCGCCAATCAGGTGTATCGACAGAATCCTCATGACTCTCCTCAATATCATTATCTACCAGCTTACCCAGTATTCGTCTCGCATACAATCACCAGAATACCAGGAAATTTAGATCAGAAACGTCACAAGACGAATCGTCCGGAGGCATGACCATCATCCCCCTCCTTTGGAAAACAAGAGCACGCACCCTTCAGGCAAATCCTACACGCTCTCTCTGGTAATGGGAACCCAACGAATTCCTGATATTCAGACTTGACTGAAGCAACAGAGAAGGAAAATTGGCGTGGCAAATGCTGACGAAGGTAAGGAGAAACATCTGCGTGAAAACACGCGAGGAAAATTCAAGGCCATTCGGACCCATGCATCATGCGTTGAGCGATTCAAGTGTTTAGTGAATCGCCAATTGCTGAATACTTCGCATCCAGCCTTGCCAAAGCGGTAGATCATCCCACAGTCCTAAACGGGTTAAATACGCTTCTCCCTCTCTCCCAATGACTCCATCCCCATCCTGAGCGATTCCTCCCCCCTCAACAAAATTGGCCGCATACACCGCCGTCAAAGGGCCGAAGGCCGCATGGGGAGCTTTCGATGGATCATCATGGAACGCCACAATGGCAAGTAACACCTCATCGATACCCCATCGCGCCAGGAAAGTGGCTCCACTTTCACCATGAGTGCATCCGAATACCTGTCTTTCCAGCACCGCCAAGTCCCATCCCCGACATTGTGCTATTTTCACGACCGTCGTAAACATCTCCGGCTCCTGAGTCAAAAACACGAGCATGCCAATATCATGAAGCACCCCTCCCACAAACGATTGCCAAACCATGCGTTGATCCGACCCCTGATTCAAGGAAATCAGCGCAGCCAGGTATCCCGTTCCTAGGCTATGCCGCCATAAAGCGGCAATACGGGAAGAATCTCCTGCACATCCCTCGGATAGGAGAAACACTTCGACCCCAACGTCTAAAGCACGCTCCAGATCAACCGGGATCATTCCTGCATCACCCGCTACTGCCTGTACATGCACTTCCACCTCACGGTCAAGATGAGATAACTCTTGGGATTGAAGCCCATCAAAATTTGTCTGCCCTCTTATCAACAACCGAGGAGAAAAAGATCTGGACCAGGGCGCCAGTGGCTCCCCAGCATGAAACGAAGACACCCTATTCGCATGGGTCCTTTCTCCATCCCCACTCCAAGAGTCATCATCTGTTCGACGCCAATATTCAGTCACGTGAGATACTCCAAGAAACACAGAAGGATTGAAGAGGCCTGAAAGCTTCCTCTCACACCTTCAAATTTTTCTCGGTTTCACCAGACTGACTCTTGAGGTGCGAACCCGTAAGACAGGACATGAATAATGCTAAAGAAAAGGAAGAGACAACAGAACAACGCAACACTCACGAAGAGACGTTCAAAAAGAACGACTGAAATCGCTGGATGAAGAATTTATAAATCGGGAAAATGAAAATTCCCTGGCAGGTCAAGAAAAAACGTTGCGCCTTGCCCCACGCCCTCACTATGAGCGCGAAGAGCCCCACCCATATTTTTGGCCATCAACGCACCATGATGCAGACTCAATCCTCGTCCTCCATATTTGGTGCTATACCCTTGCCCAAAAATTTTCGTAAGGTCGTCAGGAGGAATACCACTGCCGGTATCCTGAACTTCCAGACAAAGAGAATCCGGAGGGCCAATGATGAGTTTGACACGCACAACTAAGCGCCTCTGTGAAACCGACTCCATCGCCTGACAGGCATTGCGAATGACATCCACCAAAATTTGAAGGAGTTGATGCTTATCCACAATGAGCTGCGGCACCTCCTGAAACTCCTGAATCACCTCAATTTTGTTTTCCTCCAACACATCTCGATTGACTGCCAGGGCCTCGTCTACCACCTCAGCCACACATACCGGTTCCGTCATCCCGCTGGGCTTGGCCAGATCCTGTTGCGCCGCAACACATTGCTGAGCATGCCCGGCATTCTCCCGCAAGCGGTCCAATTCCAACAGGGCCACTCGCTTCTCCTCCATCAATTGCCCCGATAATCTTTCCAAGTAACCAGGGACTTGTTTCCCCTTGGGATTCTGCGATAAGTACGTTCCAAGATCTTCACGATGCTTGCCCAATAACTGTGAGATCCGACCCACATCCCCCACCATCGAATGTTTCAACAGATCCGTGATGACTCCGATTGATACATTAATGCTATTTAACACATTGCCCACGTTATGCAGCACACCCGTCGCCACTTCTGCCATTCCCAGCTGCCGTGACGTTTCCAATAACTGCTCATGCAACTGCAGCTTCTCTTCTTCCATCCGTTTTCGTTCGGTGATATCTTGTGCCACACACACCAAACCCTGAAATTGCCCTTGAAGATCCTGCATCATCGAACCAGAGACCGAAATGGTAATTTTCTGACCCTCATGAGTCAGGAAACTGGATTCCACGCCACTCACCGATCCTTGAAGTAAAAGATTTTCGATGATAGCTCCTTGGGAAAATTCTTCGCCAAAAATCAAGCCTGGCGACTCTCCGATGAGTTCATGCTCTTGATAGCCTAAAAGCTTCAACAAGGAAGGATTCACCGCACCAATGGTCATATCGGCGTTGATGACTAACAGGGAATCCGCCATCGATCGGAGAATATTATCGACATAATACCTGGAAGCGGCTAATTCATCGCGAGCCGATTCCAATGCTCCCGTCGTCTCTTCACCGTTATTGGCATGGGTATCCAGGTGGCGTTCAGAGAAACAATCGTTTTCCCCAGAGGAGGTTGCCTCATTGAACACAGGCTCAACAGAATTCGGAAACGACATGCTCAAACAACAGGCTAATTGAAAGGCCTCTTCTCCAAGAAATGGGATCCGAAGTACGGCCCATTGCTGGGGCCGGCTCATAATCAAGCGATGCGGCCATGATGCACGATCAGGCGGAAGGCAGAAGATGCACCGAAGGGTCTGATCGCGTTCCCACAGCCGCTCAACCAGGTCTCGCGCCACCTCCCATTTCCCTGAACGCCCATCGATCACGACGAGAGTAAAAGGATTGCCAGTGGTTTGAGCCTCTGCGACCTTCGCCAAGACATGAGGCCCCATTTCCACGCTAACAAGGGTGAACTGAGGTAAAGACGGTTGAACGCCAGAGCTCGCGAAACTTTTGCCCTTTAATGAGCTCTCTACAGGCCCCGAATCCACAACCGACGCAGACAACGCCTCGCACAACATGACTTGCGTTTCAGGATGCATCCCGACCAGTAAGACAAGGCGATGAGCAGGAATCAGTGCCATAAAATATCTGGATAAACCAATCATGCATTCGGAGAAAACGGATCCCCAATGCACCAGAATCGAATGCCTTCGGACATGTCATTCATCCGGAGAAAAGGATGAACGCACAAAAACTGGTGCACAAAGCCACAAACCAGGCGGCAACCATCCATGGCTTTCGCAACCGGTAAAGTCCTGAGGGTCATCTTTGGAATTGGCTGCCAACTGACATTAAGGCTGAATGGGAAGCGTGACCATAAACGTGGACCCTTCTCCCAACTTGGATCGAACTGAAATGGCACCGCCGCACTGCTCGACAATGCGTTGACACACCGCCAACCCAATCCCCGTCCCTTCGTATTCATCCTTCCGATGCAGCCGTTTGAACATCCCAAAAATTTTTTCGCACTGTTCTGAGGGAATGCCTATCCCCTGATCATGAATTTCGATTTGGCAGAGCCGCCAGATTGGCATGAACCAGTGTGACGCCGATCCTGAATAATCGTTCCAGAAATGTGAATGACCGGTGGCACCCCCGGCTGATGAAATTTCAAGGCATTACCCAGTAAATTTTGTAACAATTGCCGGATTTGACACGCATTTCCATGAATGGTGGGTAATTCTCCAACCTGAACGACCGCCTGTAATTCAGCAATCCGTGCGCCGAGATCCGACAGGATTTCCTCAACCAACTCGGGCAAGACAAGCGGCTCATCTGCCGTGTGCGGCGAATCGACCCTGGAATACACCAACAGGCTCTGAATCAGCTGTTGCATACGACCTGCCGCTTTCTTGACTCGATCAACATATCCCAGGCCATTTTCGTTGAGGGCTGATCCATATTTCACCCGCAAGAGGTCAAGAAATACCTGGATGGAATGAAGCGGCTCCTGTAAATCATGCGCAGCCACCGACGCAAATTGCTCCAAGTCATGATTCGACCTGGCCAATTCTTCGGTTTTGTGACGCAAAATGATTTCTATCCGTTCCCGTTCATGGATTTCATGTAAAGCGTGATCCCGCACAGCAGAAAGTTCGAGATTTCGTTCTTCGACATCACGGACCACTTGAGCCAACTGCACCTCAACTGCTTGCCGCTTGAGCAAATCCTGCTCTAAACGACGGTTGGTTTCTTCAAGGAGGCCAGTGCGAGTCGTAACGGTCTGCTCGAGTTCCTGGACCCGTAACCGGGCTTGCTGAGTCCAATGCCACTTCATCGTCAAAGCCGTAGACAATTGCCACACCTCTATGGGATCAAAGGGCTTCCGAAGAATTAATAATTGATCCCGGTGTCCTAAGCGAGGCAACACCTCCGACCAACCAAAATCAGGATAGGCCGTACACAACACCACCTGCACGCTAGAATCCTCATCCCAAATTCGTTCAACCGTTTCAATCCCGTCCCAACCATTGGGCAATTGCACATCCAAGAACACCACCGCAAAGGGAGAACCCTGCGCCTTAGCCTGGGTGACTAGGTCACACCCTGACATCCCATTATCCACACAATCGAGATCGAAGGGTTCTTTGCCACGATGCGGAAAAGGCTCATCAAACAGATCATGACTGCACTCAGCCCACCCATTGGAAATGAAACTGTCTGCGGGACACAAAATTTTCCGAAAATCCTGTAAAATGTTCGGGCTATCATCAATCACTAAGATCCGTCGATTGAGCGTACAGACGGGATTCATGTCTGTCCTGCCCCTGCCTCAACCGGAAGGATCAGTGTCAAGGTCGCGCCGGCGCCAACCCCTTCGCTATGGGCCTGCAACAATCCACCCATACGATGAATCGTGACCATCGAACTATGCAGACCAATCCCATTGCCATCGTGTTTGGTCGTAAACCCGCGAGTAAACATCCTGGCCAAATGTTCAGGCGCAATGCCCATGCCCGTATCTCGAATTGTGATGACAACGGACAACTCATCATCTGTTCGGCCTTTGACTCGTATGGTGAGCAGATGATCAACTCCGCCCTGTAATTGCATCGCTTGCTTAGCATTTCGCAGCAGATTCACGAGGATTTGGAGCAACTGATGCCTATCGGTCACGACAGCCGGCACAGCCTGATAGTCTCGTTGGATCCTGATCCACTTCGCATCTCCAGGTTGAAAACTTAACTCCACCGCTTGGTCCAGAAGTTCCACGACAGAGAGAGACTCACGCATACCCCGAGACTTTGCCATCGTCTGATGTGAAATGATAATTTGCTTGACGTGATCAATATTGCGAACCAGGCCTTCCAATTCTTTTAGCACGGTCTGTTGCTCTTCTATGAGGTGGCTCCCCAATTTCATAATCGCCGGCGGAATCCGTTTCCCTTTGGGATCCTGAGTCAGGAAGATTTCCCAATTCTCATCATGTCCTTTTAACAGTTCCGCAATTCGATGAACCAAATCACCGAAGACTGATTAATCAACTCATGAACCACATGCACCGCCACATTGACGCTATTGAGCACATTGCCCACATTGTGCAATACGGTTGAGGCGACATCCGCCATCTCATTATTGTAAGAGGCATCTTCCACCTGCCTGCGCAATTGCTCCCGTTCGATCAAGCCCCGACGTCGAACCAACCCCTCTCGAATGGCCCATGGCATCGCGATACCCGCCATATGTTCATTGACCAGCCAATCGAAAGCAGGTTCGTCCCTACCCTCGACATCGGAACTATCCTCATCAATCAATCCCAAAATGAGCGCATTGCCACAGACTTTTTTGATAGCGCACGCGATGTCCTTCCCCCCCCGCTTCACGCGACAGTCAACGAGAATGAGATCATATGGGTTTTCGGAGTCAAGCCAGGAGAGATCCATTGAGGCAGGATCAAGCCAGGTGATCTGAAGCATAGAACTCTGGGAAGCCAACACCCTTCGACAGGAGGGGGAAAGATCACCTTCCTGAAGCCCTACCATCCCCACGCGAAGAAGCGGGAGTTCTGAAGTCACCTGACAATTAGATTCCGGCATGACGTGAACCATCACATGAGGAGGATAGGCAGACAAGATCAATGATAGACGACAAACAACTCATGAAATGGAAGAACAGCACCCCATGGTGGATGAATGAAGTTTCTTCTTGAATATGCATGGCATCTGATTCACAGAATCGCGTGAACCGACGCTCCCCAGGCAAAACGATGTATCGCACGCTCAGGCAAGGATGTCGATCACCTTCACCACAAATACCCTTTCATGAAAGGGAATTTCCCATACGGGGGAATCTCCAGAGTATGAGAGATGGCCAGATGTCAGTTAGCTTTTATGGTTTCTTCGGCCCGTTCTTCTGCCCATTTGGCTAATAATTCCAACTGAGATTTCGCTTGACGCGATTCCGCCCAACGTTTGGTCAGGGAATTCGCCAGCTGCCACACTTCAATATTATCAAAGGGCTTTCGCAGGATGAGGAGCTGGCCATTCTTATTCAATCGTTGAATGACATCTTCCCACGCATGATCCGAAAAAGCCGTACAAATCACCACCTGCAAATCAGGATCTTCTTGCCACAGATGCTCCACGGTCTCGACACCATCCCAACCGGGAGGCATGCGCATATCCACAAAGGCAACCGCATACGGCCGTTCAGCCTTCATTGCATCTTGCACCATCCGATGCCCCATTTGCCCTTGGTCCGCAGTTTCTACCTCAAACTTTTCTACAATTTTTTGTTCTTCCACATCATCAAACAATTCCGCCCGAACTTCTTGCAGCAGCGAGGTGTCTAATGAACGCTCAAGAATTTTGCGAAAATCATCGTGGATGGCCACATTATCATCAATCACCAAAATACGCCGGTTGGCTGGTTCCATGTCCATTACCGTTCTCCCTCCATGTGAATAACTGGCAAATCAAGAGTAAATATCGCTCCCTGCTTCGGACCATCACTCCACACCCGCAGTGATCCAGCAAGCTCTTTGGCCGCTACAGCACTGGCATGTAGATTCGGCAACAGGTCTGATTGCGCCCCCGGAGCCTGCGGAGAAAACACCCGTGTCAGACAATCCGATGGGATTCCACTTCCAGTATCGGCGACCTGCAAGCGGACAAACGCTTCTCGGTCCGGGCAGGGCAAGACATAAAGGGTGAGGCGATGAGACCGGCCGGTTATCTCCCGCATCCCATTGATCGCATTCCGGATCAAATTCACCAAAATGCGGAGAAGCTTGGATACTTCCAGAATACCTTCGCCAACCATTTGATACTCCCGACACACTTGAACCCCCATCCGATCCAATTCCCCTTGATGTGGTCCCAAGGCTTCATCCATGACCGTCGCAAACTGAATGGTATCTTTAAATCCCCCCACATTATTGGGCGTTTGCCCAGCCGTCAGAAAATATTCCAATTGCTCAAGGTAATAATTGAGTCTGGTCAATTCCGTCAGAGTGTCGAGATGGTTATGCGTCAATTCCTGACTTAACTGCCCCAAGAAATGCGGAATCTTTTTTCCCTTGGGATCCTGAGTGAGGTACCACCCACATTCATGGCTATGGGCCTCCAACATATCCGCAACCCGCCCAACATCATCCACATGAAATTCCCGAAGCCGATGGTTAATGAGCCCGGCAGACACATGTATGCTATTCAAGACGTTTCGCATTCGATGAAAGACGGACTCTCCCCCTGTTCCCATTTGGCCAACCGAAACCCCTGATGTTTCCGTCTGAGTCGTCATCGTGAAAATAGCCGTTGAGGTCCCTTTACCGAGGTGGCGTAACAACTTATATACTGAAATCCCTTGTTTCGAAAGTCTTTGCCGCAGGCCCGATTATGACAATTAAAAAAACCATGCCATACAACCTAGACCAAAGCCTTGGCGCGGCATACGGAATTGAATCGGCTATATGGGAAAGAACCTTAAGAGCATTGAGAACCGCACTGCCATCCTCCCTCATCCTGGGAAACCCGGATGCCTCTGGAAAAAAGGCACCCTTAGGCAAAGGACTTGCTCTATCCAGCAGAATTCAATCATCCAGGACGGTGGCGGATGTCCGAATCATTTGAAACAAAAGCTCCACTTCACGAAAGGTGTCGATCGAAGCTGCGAGTAGTCACAGATGTGATTTCTTTGAATGGATGACGGGAAACACAGCTGGCCTTCAAACGTGCAGTAAACTGATTTCCTCGAAGAAGTGCCTCCGCTCCTGAACACAGCGGATGGTCGAGGGAATCCTGAAGGACATCAAAAGCAGAAAGGCCTTTCAGTGTTATCTTGAGGGAGAAGAGGTTCACCCCGCGAACCACAGAACTCGTCGGCGTGAATATCCACGCATTCCAACCTTCATGGGCCTCCTGTCCAAAGTCAAAAAACCCCTCATAGCATGATGATACGGATCATCCCCACAAACATCGCCAAACCATGACGTCGCCAATCCCCTACCTGGGGATCAAGAATATGGACCAAAAACAATTGACGGGAAAGGATGGCTCATCCAAGATAACTCAACTTTGTTGTCCCGCTATTTCCTGAAGATGACTCACCCCTATGAGTTCTGAGGGTCCTCCTGACTTGTTTTTACTGGTAAATAATACAAATCATGTTACCATTCAACCATCTCGGGCTCGGGAAATACCCTTAGCCCTTGCTGTCCAATTCACAACCAACAGATACCCCTGATTTCGTTATGTACGATATTTGCTTAAAATCTTTTTTCCCCTCAAGGAAAATAAAAGAAAGAGCTAACGCGCACACCTCGTGATCCCAGTGACTGAATCTTCCTCAGCCTCCCCACCACCCGCAGCTCAATCCTCGGCTCTCCGCGGACTGCTCGTCGCCCAATTTTTTGGAGCCTTCAACGATAATGCCTGGAAACTCATTGTCGCCCTCCTGGCTATCAAACAAGTTGCCGCCTCGACAGGGGCTTCTGGCCCGGAGTTTGAAGCAGCATCACAGGCGACAACTACGCAAGCCTTTGTCATCTTTACCCTTCCCCTGATGGTAGTCTCAGCTTTCGCTGGAGTGTTTTCCGATCGGTTCAGTAAGCGAACCGTCATCGTCGTCATGAAGGCTGTAGAAGTCTTGTTGATGGGAGCCGGCACCGCGGCCCTCTTTTTGAATCCTCTAGGTGGAGTTCTCCCACTCTTGGTACTAGCCGCAATGGGCGCCCAAAGCGCCCTCTTTAGTCCTTCCAAGTATGGGATTCTTCCTGAACTGTTACCACACCACCGCTTGTCATGGGGAAACGGGCAACTCGAGATGTGGACCTTCATCGCCATCATCGCAGGGACCGCATTGGCGGGTCCCTTGCTGGACCTTTCCGGGCATACTCCATGGCTGACAGGATTAGTGCTCATGGTGTGTTCGGGGATAGGATTATGGGCTTCATTGTTTATTCCCACCGTCCCACGAGCTCGACACGAGGGTGGGATTCGCGAAACCTGGCATGCGGCCATTGAAGCTCTTCGATTGGATCGAGTCTTGAAATTGGGGATCCTGGGGGCCATTGCATTTTGGACGTTGGCCAGTTTAGTTGGTCAAGATGTGTTGATTTACGCCAAAGCCGTTCTTCAATTATCTGATTCCCTATCAGGGCTCCCCCTGGCAGCCTTCGGAGTCGGAATAGGGATTGGAGCCATGTTGGCTGGAAAATTCTCAGCGGCCAAAGTGGAATTAGGCTACCTTCCCTTGGGAGGCATCGGGATAACCGCAAGTCTCTTCGCCTTAGGGTTTGGCGCCCCCCAGTTAGGAGGAACCCTCCTGGCCATGGCTTGTCTCGGCCTCGCCAGCGGATTTGTGGTGGTCCCGCTCAACGCCCTCATTCAATGGCGATCCCCCGCTGATCGCCGAGGCGCCGTGATTGCCTTTGCCAATACCCTGGTCTTTGGAGGGGTCCTGTTGGGATCTCTGGGATCAGGATTCCTCTCAAAGATCGGACTCAGCGCCAGCAATATTTTTATCGTATCCGGCATTGGGAGCGCGGCCCTGACCATTGGGGCGCTTCGGGTCCTCCCCGAAACCTTTATCCGGTTGATGTTAATCTTGTTCACCCACACCATCTATCGACTCACCATCATCGGACGGGATCGTATTCCGCAAGAAGGCGGAGCGCTCCTGGTGCCCAATCACGTCTCATTCATCGATGGACTGTTCCTACTTGCCACCACCGATCGCCCCATTCGATTTCTCGTCGACCAACATTATTATGACCATCGCGTGCTCCAACCTTTTGCCAAAATCATGGGGGTGATTCCAATCTCCTCGAACGGATCTCCCAGAGAAATTTTACACGCGTTACGTCAAGCAGGACAGAGTCTTGACCGGGGAGAACTGGTTTGCATTTTCCCAGAAGGCCAAATTACTCGAACCGGCAACCTCTTGCCCTTCCGGTCGGGATTCACCCGTATTGTCAAAGGCCGCGATGTCCCCATTATTCCCATCAACCTTGACCGGGTCTGGGGGAGTGTCTTCAGCTTCATCGGCGGACGTTTTTTAGCAAAGTGGCCTACCCGCTTCCCCTATCCCATCACGCTTTCTATCGGCGAACCCCTCCCCTCAACCACATCCGCTGAAAAGGTACGGCAAGCCGTTCAGGAATTAGGAGAGGCCGCGTGGCGTTTACGAAAACCCAGCCGACGCCCTCTCCATCACAGTTTTGTCTGGTCCATGCGGAAACACCCGTTTCGCGTCGTGTTTGGAGATGCGACCCGACCTCGTGTGTCCTGCTTCCAGGCGCTCACAGGCGCCATCGCCCTGGGAAGAGCACTCAGACCTCATTGGGAAGGGCAACAGACGGTGGGAATTCTCCTGCCTCCAAGTGTGGGCGGCGCGCTCGCCAATGTGGCCGCGACTCTTTCGGGACGAACCACCGTCAATTTGAATTACACCGTCGGCGTTCAGGGGTTAGAGTCTGCCTCCAAACAAGCTGGGCTAATGACTGTTCTCACCAGTCGCATCTTCTTAGAAAAAGCCAAAGTCGAATTGCCGGCCAACCTGACTCCCATCTGGATCGAGGAGATCCGAAACACGATTGATTTACAGGCTCGGCTCACCGCGGCCTTGCTGGCACTCTTCGCTCCAATCCGGATGTTGGAGCGTCTCTGTGGGGCGACCATGCATCCCTCCATTGATGATATCGCCACAATTATTTTTAGTAGCGGAAGCACGGGAGAACCCAAAGGCGTCCTGCTGAGTCATTTCAACCTTGATTCAAACGTGGAAGGTATTGCCCAAGTTCTGCACCTGGATCACAATGACCGTGTTTTGGGGATTTTGCCTTTTTTCCATTCTTTCGGATATCTGACCACACTGTGGTTTCCGATTATCCATGGAGCCGGCGTGATTTATCATCCTTCTCCATTAGATGCCGGACCCATTGGAGACCTGATCCACCAACATCACGTCACCATCCTGTTAACGACCCCGACTTTCCTGCAACTGTACCTTCGCCGCTGCACCCCGGAACAATTCGGTTCCCTCCGGATCGTGCTGACAGGGGCAGAAAAATTACCCGACCGGCTTCTGATCGCATTCGAAGAACGATTTGGCATTCGTCCCATTGAAGGATATGGGGTCACAGAATGTGCGCCCGTGATTGCCGTCAACTGTCCAGATTTTCGAGCTTCGGGGTTTTTCCAAACGGCCTCCCGGCGAGGAACGGTCGGACAGCCGCTTCCCGGCGTGTCCGTCAGAATTGTCGATCCTGACACCGAGCAACCGTTGCCGGTCGGCACCCCTGGCATGTTGTTAGTCAGAGGACCCAACGTGATGGCGGGCTATTTAGGCCGTGAAGATCTGACTGCCAAGGTGATACGGCAGGGATGGTACATTACCGGAGATATCGCCACACTCGATGAAGATGGGTTTCTCACGATTACGGATCGCCTGTCTCGGTTTTCCAAAATCGGCGGAGAGATGATTCCTCATGGACGAGTGGAGAATGCCTTACTGGAAGCGGCAAACGCCGAAACCATGGTCCTGGCTGTCACCGCCGTGCCCGATGACCGAAAAGGGGAGCAGTTGATGGTCTTGCACACCCTTGAAGAATCGGCCATCCCGGCTATCTTGGAGAAGATATCGGCTAGTGGATTGCCCAATCTTTTCATTCCCAAACGGGACAATTTCATCAAAGTGGATCACCTCCCGGTATTGGGAACAGGCAAGCTGGACTTACGCACCTTAAAACAGCTGGCTCTGGAAAAATTGACTAAGTCACAACTCGCTCAATAACAGGCACTGAACTACCGGCATGCCTCACAATTTGCGTAATCCTCAACTCCCTCATACGCCACACAGAAGCCAGAATGGGACTGCCAAAGCATACCTGTCCAGCAAAGGCCCATTAGGAATGGTGCAAAGGAGCCTTGCGGCACAACCTACCGACCATACA
This sequence comes from Nitrospirota bacterium, assembly GCA_029864405.1. Classification (GTDB taxonomy): domain Bacteria; phylum Nitrospirota; class Nitrospiria; order Nitrospirales; family UBA8639; genus Nitrospira_E. The sequence goes on along the minus strand of JAOTTP010000004.1, from coordinate 63,225 downwards.
CCACTCGAAGACGTTTTCCGTATCCTAGAGAACTATGCGTGAATCTAAATGGGAGATCTTTGGATGTCTGGGGTTGGTACTTCTCCTGCTGCTTTGGTCGGCCATCGATCCCAAGGACCGCTTCACCTGGTTGCTGGAGGTGCTCCCCGTTCTGGTGGGTATCCCCCTTCTGTGGTTCACCGTAGCTCCGTTCCCCCTTACTCCACTCACCTATGGATTACTCACAATTCATGCAATCATCCTCATCGTTGGTGGACATTACACTTACGCCGAGGTTCCATTGGGCTTCTGGATACAGGACCTGTGTGACTTGGGTCGGAACCACTATGACCGTCTCGGCCACTTTGCTCAAGGATGCGTTCCGGCCATCCTCACGCGTGAAATTTTACTCAGGCGATCGCCGCTCGTCCCAGGGAAATGGACGTTTTTCCTGGTCACGGCAGTATGTCTGGCCTTCAGCGCGTCCTATGAATTGTTTGAATGGGTCACCGCTCGCGCCACCGGCGAAGCCGCTACGGCCTTTCTGGGCACGCAAGGCGATAAATGGGATACGCAATGGGATATGTTCTTGGCCCTCATCGGAGCCGTGACCAGCCAACTCACATTTCAAGCCATTCACGACCGGCAACTCGCCAACATGCAATGATAGATACACCTTCCCAACCCCTGCCAAGATCCTTGATTGATTGCCATGTGCATTTGGCCGCTCTGCCAGAGGGAAACAATGGCTGTATGATCTCTTCACACATGTTGAAGAGTCCGTTATTTCGGTTTTTGCTCTGGAAACACAAGTTATCTCCAAGTAACCCGGCTGCCGCGAACCACAAATATCTTCACGACCTCTTGCGGGAATTGCGTGCATCCAGGCATGTCGGTAAGGCCGTTCTCCTGGGTATGGACGGCGTGTACACCAACGACGGTCGACTTAACCAGCACGCCACCGAATTCCTCATTAGCAATGATTACGTCCTCAAGCAGGTACAGGACTTTCCCAACGACTTTTTGGCGGGCATCTCCATTAACCCCCAACGCATTGATGCGATTGAAGAACTTCACCGCTGCGCGGAAGCCGGAGCGGTATTGGTGAAAGTCCTGCCGAATGCCCAACAATTCGATCCCAGCCACTCTCGGTATCAACAATTTTACCGTGCCCTGGCAGACCTGAAGCTCCCGTTGCTCAGTCACGTGGGGTATGAATTTAGCCTCATCGGAAAAGACCAATCCCTGGGAGACCCGAATCGTCTGCGCACCGCATTAGAAGAAGGTGCCACCGTCATTGCCGCCCATGCCTGTAGTTACGGACTCATGGTCTATGAAAAGTTTTATCCCACCTTGCTGGAATTCGTGAAACACTATCCGAATTTCTATGCGGATATTTCTGCCCTCACTCTCCCCAACCGACTCGGAATGTTACTCAAACTCCGCCAGCATCCGGAAATTTTCGATCGCCTCATTTTTGGAACCGATTATCCCCTCTCCGTCTTTCACTTGCCCCTATGGGGATTCATGGATGTTCCGACAATTCGACAGACCATGAAAACCACAAACCGGTTCGATCAGCAATACCTCGTCTGCCAAGGTCTCGGCCTCCGATTCGGCTCACTGGATGGGATTGGAGACAAATTCGCAGTTCCCACGCCATCCCCTCCCCGCTAGTTTTCCCGCAGACGGGGTACCTGCCTACCAATTTCCTGAGTCGCCCATGAAGGGGGACTCCACTCCATAAAGATTCCTCCTTCAAAACCCGAAAACACTCATTAGGAATTCACCCTCTCACTCTCAGAGGGGAGGTTTGTCTTTTTGAGAATGAACAGAGGCTGCCGTACCGACGAGACAAGAAAAAGGAGAACACCCAATCCCATGAGCCGCGTACTGATCACCGATGATTCTTTGCTGCAACGAAAAACCCTTTCCGCGATCGTGGCCGATGTGGGGCATGAGGTAGACACGGCCTGTAACGGGCAAGAAGCCCTTGAGAAAATTCAGGCCAACCCACCAGATTGCCTCCTGTTGGACATGCTCATGCCCATCATGGATGGCGTCCAAGTCCTGGAAACCTTGGAATCTCGAGGTGTGAAATTGCCTATCATCGTGCTCACGGCGGATGTACAGGACTGGCTGAAAGACCGATGCCTCCAACTAGGCGCAACCATCTTCTTGAACAAACCCGTCAAACAAGACCAATTGCAACAAGCCTTACGAAACATTCTGCCTGCCCAACAACCGTCGGAGGCCTCATGCACTTAAGCCCAGAACAACTCGATGCCTTACAAGAACTCCTGAACATCGGGGTTGGGCGAGCAGCTGGATCCCTCAACCAGATGTTGGAAAAACCCATCCGGTTGCATATTCCCTTTATTCAGTTAGGAAAGCTGGACGAAATTTCTCAGGACATCCAACTCATAAAAGAAGACACCCTGTCGTCCGTTCAATTGCCCTTTAAAGGGGCATTTACCGGATCAGCCTGTCTCCTCTTTTCTACGGAAAGCGCTGCAGCCTTAGTCATGGCCCTAACGGGAGAAACCGAAGATTCCGACACGATGGATTCACTGAGAGAAGCCACACTCACGGAAATCGGAAATATCGTGTTAAATGGAGTCATGGGATCCCTGGCTAACATTTTACAACATCAGATCACCTATTCCGTTCCCTTCTACCAAGAAATCTCCTTGCGGGGATTACTGAAACCCCCACCATCCAACCCTTCCGAAATGATTCTCTGGGCTCAGACTCACTTTACGATCGAAGAATACGACCTGACGGGGGATATTATGCTCATGTTTGGCATCCCTGATTTGGGATTACTCATCAACGCCATAAGCCAACTTTTGCAGTCGACGACCATGCCTCATGCCTCAACTTGACGCACAGTTTCATGCTTTTCAAATCCTTGATCATCTTCCTCAAGGCGTATTCATCCTGCGTCGGGAGGGGACGGTGGCCTTTTGGAATCAGTGCCTGGAAGACTGGACGGGTATTCTCAAATCTGCGATCGTCGGAACTCCCATTGAATCGTATTTCCCCCACTTAGGAACACCCAAATATACCTCACGCCTTGAGCCACTGTTTGAAGGTGGTCCCCCAGCCATCTTCGCTTCGGAGTTTCATCCGACATTTCTTCCCTGTCACCTCCCTAATGGACAACCACGCATTCAACACACCATCGCCAAAGCTCTTTGGGACGACCCTACACAAGAATGGCGGGCTTTGGTCATCCTTCAAGACATTTCCGATCTGCACCGCCAGGTGGCGGAATCCCAACGACTCCGAAAAAAAGCCCAATTAGAAATCACCGAACGCAAGAAAGCCGAAGAGAAGTTTCGCCTCGTCATCGAGGCTGCCCCCAGCGGCATGATTATGATTGATCGCCAGGGCACCATTGTCCTCGCCAATCATTTGGTAACCCAACTGTTCGGCTATCCTCGCGAGGAGCTGCTGGGCCAGCCGATCGAACTATTGATCCCGGAACGCTTTCGACCCCAACATCCAGCGCACCGCACCAGGTTCTTTGCCCACCCCCAGTCCCGCGCCATGGGCAGCGGACGCCACCTCTATGGCCTCCGCAAAAATGGCTCTGAGTTTTCCGTCGAACTCGGCTTGAATCCCCTGGTCACCGGAGAAGAAACCTTCGTGCTAGCCTCGGTGGCTGATATCACCGAGCGGAAAAAGGCCGAGTCCACCTTGGCAGATCAGAACCGCTTGTTGGCGTTAGATGCTGAAGTGGGAAGAATCATTAGCCAAACTCAGGGACTCCAACCCCTTCTTCAGCAATGCGCGCAAGCGATTGTGGACCATCTCAATGCCGCCTTTGCTCGAATTTGGACCCTCAATTCAGCACAGCAAGTCCTAGAACTACAAGCCAGCGCCGGCCTCTATACCCATTTGAATGGTCCCCATGGTCGTATACCGGTCGGACAATTTAAAATTGGTCAGATTGCTGCAGAGAAGAAACCCCATTTGACCAATACCGTGATCGGAGACCCTCGTATCCCCTCCCAGGAGTGGGCCAAACAAGAGGGACTGGTCGCCTTTGCCGGTTATCCATTACTCAAGGGCCAAGACGTGGTTGGAGTCATGGCCTTATTTGCCAAACACCCTTTGACAGACTTGACCGTGGACACCCTGAAAATGGTGGGTGACCGAATCACAACAGCCATTGAGCGCCAGAATGCTCTCCAAGCTCATCAAGAACTCTCACAACGCAACGAACGCATTCTGGCTTCAGCGGGAGAAGGTATCTACGGTGTAGACATGGAGGGTCGAACCACCTTTGTGAATCCTGCTGGGGCCAGATTGCTGGGGTATGAGCCCCAAGAACTCATTGGCCTTCTCATGCATCCCACGGTACATCACACCAAACCCGATGGGTCGCCGTATCACCGAGAAGAATGTCCGATGTATGCCGCCTTTACGGATGGCACTTTCCATGTGGTCGAAGACGAAGTTCTTTGGCGCAAAGACGGGACGGCCCTGCCCGTGGAGTACACCAGTACCCCAATTCATGATGAAAAGAATCGACTCTGTGGTGCGGTAGTGATCTTTAACGACATCACCGAACGCAAACGAGCAGAGGAACGATTTCGCCTAGTGGTGGAAACGGCACCCAATGGTATGATCATGATCAACCAGTCCGGCACCATCGTGTTGGTCAACCGGCTCACCGAATCGCTATTCGGCTTTTCACGAGACGAACTGATTGGCCAACCCATTGAGTCGCTCATCCCTCAACGATTTAGAAAAGATCATCCCCATCATCGATCAGAATACACAAAAGCAGTCCATCCAGACCCCATTATGGGGAAAGGCCGAGAATTATGGGGACTGCATAAGAATGGCAGTGAAATTCCCATTGAGGTTGGGCTGAACCCAATTAAAACTCAAGAAGGGCGTTTTATTTTAGCTTCCATTGTCGACATTACTGAACGCAAAGCGGCCGAAAAACAAATGCAGAAAGACGCCAAGAATCTTGAGGAAACGAACAAGGAACTCATCATTACCCGAGATCAAGCGCTCGACGCCGCCAGATCAAAATCAGAATTCCTTGCCACGATGAGCCATGAGATCCGCACTCCACTTAATGGGGTGATTGGCATGACCGACTTGCTCTTAGACACAGATTTAGATGCCGATCAGCAAGAGATGGTCGAAACCGTGAAAAAATCCGGAGAATTTCTCCTCACCATCATTAACGATGTTTTAGATTTCTCCAAAATCGACGCGGGAAAATTGAATTTGGAAGAGATTGCCTTTGATGTACGGACGGCTATCGATGAAGTGTTGGATATCCTCGCTGAACGAGCCAATAGCAAAGGCTTGCAGCTCATCTCTCTTATCGACGCCGCCACTCCGCAAGAATTACGAGGTGACCCAAGTCGTATTCGGCAGATCCTCTTTAATCTCATCGGGAACGCCATCAAATTTACCGAACGGGGAGAAGTGGTGGTTCACGTCTCCCTGATGAGAGAACCATCTGAAACCACGATGGTGAAATTTTCCGTGACTGATACAGGAATCGGCATACTCCCAGAAGTTCAACCCCGGCTCTTCGAGTCGTTCACGCAAGCCGACCGCTCCACCACACGGAAGTTTGGCGGGACAGGGTTAGGATTAGCCATCTGCAAACGATTAGTGACCTTAATGAATGGTGAAATTGGCCTGACAAGCGAGGCCGGACAGGGGAGTACCTTTTGGATCACAGTCCCTTTTCCCCATCATTCCTCGTCCAGGATTCCCACAACTCCGTGTCCCTCATTGCAAGGTCGTCATCTCTGTATTGTCGAAACACATGACACGATTCGATTCCTCCTGCAACATTATGCCGAATCATGGGGCATGGTCTGTGAAGTCGCACGAAACGGGAACGAAGGTCTCGCTGTGCTCCAAGAACGAGGTAGACTGGGGCAGCCATTCGATGTCGCCATTTTAGACCAAACCATCTCTGAGACAATCCAAGAAGATGGGCTCTCTCTTGGGAAAACGATTCGGCAAGATTCTGCCCTTGCCCAGACACCCCTCATACTCCTCACGTCTTTCGGACAGCGAGGGGACGCTCGATTGGCTCAAGATGCAGGCTTCAATGGGTACCTCACCAAACCCGTTCGGCATCAACAATTACAACAGTGCCTACAAATGGTCTTGGGCAGCCAAGCCCTTCCAGCATCACCAGACGACATTCATTCAACCATGCTGATTACCAGACATACGGTCGAAGAAGCGCAGGCTCGAGCACAAATCCAGATTCTCCTCGCTGAAGATAATCTGGTCAATCAAAAAGTCGCTGTACGGATGCTTAACAAACTGGGTTATCGCACTGACGTCGCTACGAATGGCCTGGAAGTCGTGGAGGCCGTTGGTCGTGCAACCTATGACCTAATCTTCATGGATTGCCAGATGCCCGAAATGGATGGTTTGCAAGCGACTCGGAAGATTCGTGAAGCGGAAAGCGTGAAACATGAAGTGACAGAAAACATCTCGCCTGCCCCCTTACCCCTTACGCCCCACAAAAATTCTCGCGTACCCATTATTGCCCTGACCGCAAATACCATGAAGGAGGATCGCGAATCCTGCCTGGAAGCCGGCATGGACGATTTTTTGGGGAAACCCGTCAAGCTGGAAGAATTATCTACTATGATCGCCAAATGGTTACCGCATCGTACAACGAAAGAATTTGTGAACCATCCTGTTACAGATAAAAACATGAAAAACTCGACTTCCTTGCCTCCTTGCTTAGATGAAACGGTCCTCCAAAATCTCAAGGCCCTTGGTGGCAAAGACGATCCCGAGTTTTTCACCACAGTGGTTGATCAATTTTTGGCAGATTTGCCTCGTCATCTCGAAGGCATCAAACAGGCGGTCGACCATCAAGACCCTGACGCATTAATGAAGGCTGCCCATACCTGTAAGGGCTCCTGTCGGTCAATCGGAGCTACCTCGCTCGCAGAAGTGAGCTGTGCATTGGATTTGATGGGGCAGAAAGGAATCTTGGATGGCGCCGCAAAGACCTTTGCGCAGTGGCTTAAAGAAAAAGACCGCACAACCCACGCTCTCCAACAAGAACGAAATCAATCGATTTCGTCTGCTCTGTCGTCTCCCCCCACTTAATCAGGAGCGACAATCCGAAATCTCACCTCGTCGGCTACATTATAAGCCGAGGCCTCGTCTCCCACAAACAAACCACAACGATAGAGTCCGGGTTTCCAGCCTTCCGGTGAAACCTGAAACCGAAAGTATCCGGATTGATCATTCATGCTCATCACAACCCGATCCTGGGCTAACGCCGCCTGACCTGAGGAAATCTTAGACGTTTCAAGAAAGCATTTGGCGGTTAAGGGAATTTCATCATAGGAAGGTGTGACTAAGCTAAACACCACATAGATCTCTTGTTGAGTGACGAGAAAAGTGTCTCCCGGATCAATGGGGATAAATTCATGTGACCCCATAAGCAGATCATCACGCATCACCATCTTTGCAGGAATGGCAAATCGGAACCAACTGAAATCCGCGTCACGCCCCATTAGGGATGCTCGGGAATGAATCGGTTCAAAACCCTCGAGACTCCTTGTTGGCAGTTCCTTAGTTTGAACCAGCGGCGGATCGGGTATGACAGGATCAGGGCTGACTGGGGTAGGAGCCACCGTGGACTTCTTGTTGTTGGGAAGATGTGCCCGAACCTTCTCCAACCAATGGGTCACCGTTTGCATATCGAGAACTGGGACCCCGGCACCGATCGGAGGATCATCGGTACTCTCCTGAGTCTCCTCAGAACTGGTTCTGGGCGTAGAGCCCACCTCCTGAAGTAATTCAAAATGAATCAACGCTTCAGGCCATCGTTCCAATTCCGCCAAGCACTGACCGATACGAAAAATAGAGTCCAAATACACCTCGTTTGATGCACCCTGATCAATCCCCTTTTGGAAAAAGTCGATGGCTTCCTGGTAGCGATCCAATTCCATTAAAGTTCGGCCGAGGTCATAGGCCGCTCGTTGATCGGAAGGTTTAAGGATGAGGATTTCTCGAAACACCGGCTCGGCTTCCTCATACCTGCCGGCCGTAAAGAGTTTCCAGGCCTTATTACGAATCAACGCCCATTGCTTAAGATCTGCCCCAGTGCCTTCTGGGCTAAAAATTGGTTGAAAACGTCGTCCTCTCTCTTTCGTGGCCCCATACACCACCATCAACAGATTGCGAGCAGCGGCTTCGACCTGAGAACCCTTTTGGGCATTTTCCAATATTCCTTCCACTTCTTTTCTAGCACCTTCATAATCCAAAATATCAAAAAGTGCACGAGCCAACGACAAGCGCCATCCGGGCAAATCCGGAGCGAGGAGGACCGCTTGGCGATATGATTCAAGTGACTCCTCTAAGCGATCCAGTTTCCGGAATTCTTGTGCCAAGTGCAGGTGGATCAAGGGATTTTGAGGTGATCTTTGAGCGATTTGCTGAAGCTCGGCAATTGCCAAATCTCCCTCTCCCAACCGAGTCAATACACTCCACTTTGCCCATCGAACTTCCAACGAGTCAGGCTCACGTTCAAGTACGTCCTCATAGGCTTCTAAGGCTTCCTGGTTCCGACGGATCGTCGTCAGAATGTTCCCTCGAAGTTTTTGGAGGAAAGAATCTTTTGGAAATTTCAGAATTTCCTGGTCAAGAATATTTAACGCTTGATTGGAGGAACCCTTCATCCATGCGGCCATTGCCTGATTGCCCGCCTGCTCCTCTGACATCATTCCCTGATCCTCAGCAAACACCCAGGTTCCGGAAAAAAGAGCCATGAGAAAGACCATACCGTGAATCGCTCCTGCATTCCTTAAATGTCGAAGCCAGGGGAGATGTGTTTTCATTGACGGTGTCATAAATGGCTGGGGTATCGTGATGATATTTTCATATTATACCTCACCAACGGAATTGGTGGAGGAACCGGGCGCAACCTTACGAAGACACCCGAACACTCCGAACATTCTACAGCACAATCAACTCCATGATACAGAAACTCTCTCTCAGACAAAGCTCATCGCCGGGGGAATCACATAACGAAAAAATTATTGTAGATAAGGAATATCACGCTGTCGAGCCCAATGGAAGGGGCAGGCTGGGGACAACCCGATTCCCGGGTTGTCCTCAAATAATCGTGCAGTGATTACCACAAGGGAGATTTTGCTCGAGATCGAGGCTGCGATTCTATTGAAGCTCTTTTGTCCTTGACCGCCGGTTGCGAAAGATCATAATCCTGAAATGCCTCATTGCGTTTGTTCGCCATCGCGGAGGAAATCCCTAAATAGACCTTTCGCGCCGATTCGGACAATTGTGGGTCGAAGGGTGCCCCTTTGAATGCCGCTTCCGCCGCCTTCCGTTCATCGTAAGTCAATGGTCGATTCTGTGGTTGCATAACTCCTCCGTTTTCATAGTTGTACCTATCAATAATTAATGGACTAAAGGTCGCGGCTCTTTTTCCGCCTGAATCCGTTTGCCACAATTCAAACAAGCAAAATACAAAAGACTCAATCCAACTTCTAAATCCACGGCGCGTTCTACCACCATCGACCCCTGGCATTTTTCACAGATTTTCATAGTGTCCCTCAGTAATAAGTGTCCCTGTCTTCAGCTTCAGTTAAGCAAACCATGTGCCTCTATTCCCAGATTTCCAAAAACAACCACCATATCCATAAAACTGGAACGAACAGGCGTGATTGGAGCATTGGGGCATCACGACAACTCAGATCGACAAACGGCCCGGTGTTAAAGCCGTTGACAGATGTCTCTACTTAACCTTGGGCATCAGTGCGCGATCATATACTTTACGAGCAGGTTCGTTGGAGTTATACGGGGGCAAACCCGTCAAGGATCCCGACAAGAGCCACGATGCCTCTTCTGAAAAATGGGCCGGGACCTTTTCCAGACTAGATGGCCTGAACCTCAGAGGAAGGAGAGGAGAACGACACAAAAAATCAGACTCGCAACAGGAAGTAAAGGTTGTGGACCCATCTTGGTCGTCCACATTCATAATCCTACAGACTGATGGATTTTTCTACGAACTAAAGGGAAAACGAGGAGAGCCGCTTTTTCTAGGGTAGAATGAAAAGGTTTCAAGATTCCATCCATAAACCAGAGGCGAGGCGCTTAGTGTATGGACCAAGCCTTTTCATCCTCCATCGAATTGTACGTTCTCTCCCTGACCCGAAAGACGCGGCGACTGCGCTCATCCCGATGGCGTGATCTGACTCTGAGGATCCAGCATGGACCCAAGAATACGTGTGGATACCGTGCAGGCTTCTTTCTCTCGAATCAGATTGACAACACTTGCCGAGAAGAAAAGAAGAAGAGAAGCAAAAATTTCTGAGGCCGGTTTCTTTTGAAACCTTGTCCGATAGGGTGTTGGCTGGAGCCGGCGAGTGGGATTGAACCACCGACCTGCTGATTACGAATCAGCTGCTCTACCACTGAGCTACGCCGGCTCATATTGGAGGGGAAGAAATCACGAAAGACAAACCGCGCTGGAGCACGAGCTTGGGAGGTGACCTTTGTGGTCGTTTATACCTTTCGTCGCTTGGTAACGTCAACTTGCAAGAGATCCTGGCTCTCTTCGAAAAGTGAGGGAGTCTGGCCGAACATGAGAAGGTTATGCTCAAATACCCTCCTTTCACGCTTTCCATTGACAAGACCGCAGCTATATTTTAGTTTCTTCGGTTGGTGTTGTCTCACAATCCATGAGAGGACTGAAGGTGTTTGACCGAGTAACGCACATGTTTTTGGGAATGGGGGTCTTGCTTGGTCTGACGATCACACCGGCGTTGGCACAGCCTGATTTTTTTGTGGAGAAAGTCGTTTTATCTAAAGAGGTAAACAATAGGAATCCAAAGGGAATTTTCACCCCTCCGGCCTATTGCGAAAAAGATAAAAATGGACAAGCGGCCATTCCAGTGGTCCAAACATCACAAACCTCCCAAGTGGTATTTTGGACCAAGGTCGAGGCGGCAACAACAGGAAAACTTCGTCATAGCTGGCACCACCAGACCGAGGGAAAATGGACTAAGATTTCTGAAATAAATATCCCCATTCGACCTTCTTCAGGCTATCGTATGTGGAGTATGAAATCACTGCATCCAGACTTACACACCGGCGAGTGGATGATCGTGGTTGCCCCATCAAAAGAACCTGATCGGATCCTCTGTATCGCACGATTTACTGTAAAATAGCACCATGAAGTTTTCTGAGTCATGATATCCACATTTGCATGAGACCAGAACTGATGGTTTTTGTGTTCTGATATGGCATCTTTAGCAATTCTCATGTCACCCCATGCGTGTCACTTATTGTTTTAGTCAGCTCTACGTACCGTCCATGCCTCCTTCCGTTGCATTTGCCAATCTGATCCGGTTGTTTAATCAAACAGGAACTCTGCTTTTACTCTTCCCAACGCTTTGGTCCCTGTTTCTTGCTTCCCAGGGTTGGCCCAGCCTGAAACTCCTTTTGATTTTCATTATGGGATCATTCCTTATGCGAAGTGCGGGGGTGATTATGAATGACCTGGCTGACCTGTCATTCGATCGGGAAGTTCAACGAACCCAGCATCGCCCGCTCGCCTCCGGCCAATTAACGCCACTCCATGCGTTGGCTTTTCTGGCAGTCTTGCTTGGGTTAGCCGCCGGATTGCTATGGTTCTTGAATCCACTGACCCTTCTTCTGAGTCCTGTGGCATTATTGCTTGCTGGGGTGTACCCCTTCTGCAAGCGTTTCATCCATATTCCTCAATTGATATTGGGATTGGCATTTGGATGGGGTGGCGTCATGGCGTGGGCCGCCACTCGGAACGAATTGGAAGTTTCAACCTGGTCGCTTTTCGGAGCAACCGTATGCTGGGCGGTGGTATACGATACGATTTACGCCATACAGGATAAGGAGGATGACATCAGGATTGGAGTCAAATCCTCCGCCATTCTGTTTGGATCCTTCATCTGGTTGGGCGTAGGGCTTGCAGGGTTATTCATGCTGGGGTTTTTGGCCCTGGTTGCCAGGATTAATCATCTAGGGATTGAATATTCATTAACCTTGATGGGAGTAGCCGGCATATTAGGCTATCAAGTCTTTCTTCTCCGTTCGGATATTTCAAGAGAGCAAGCCTTCTCTTTGTTCAAACAACATACCTGGATTGGCGTTCTTATCTTGGGAGGAATATTGATGGGACTTCCATAGGAAGACAGGTTGGAGAAGGACAAGAAACCATCTTCTTCATTTTATTTTCATTAACCAATCACATACCTCGACTTTCAACCACTCATTTTTTTCAATTTTCGGCCTTCCTACTTATCAAAGACATTTCAAACCATTTTTTGTTCAACACGTAAACACACCACAGCATGTATCGCCTACGTAGCACGCAAAAAACGGTAGAAGAGCACCCCTTTCTAGCCTAACAACAGCCTAAAATGGGGCTCCTCATGGATGTATGAAGAACTGTTGGAATGTTATTCTGAGGGCTGATTAGGATTTTCAGGCTTTGGGGCCTGGAGAGTCCCTAAATAATAGGTAAGAGCCCTTGCGTCTGGCTCTGAAATCCCCAAATTCGGCATCCTGGTATGCTTTTTCATGGCTTGAGGATACAGGATCCAACGATAAATCCATGTTGGATTGAGGCGAAATCCTGCTCGGTCCAATGCGGGACCCACAATCCCACCTTCATCATTGAGACTATGACAGCCCTGGCATCCGTATTTATCGCTATATAATTGCTTCCCCAGCTTAGCTTGAAGCACGCGGTCTTCTTCAGCTATTGAAAGATCAGGTCTGGATACTTGGGGCTTTTTGGGGCGCTTTAAAAAATTATCAACTTCGGATTTCGCCGCTTCATACTTTTCATTGGCTGCAAGGAACACATCCTCCTCTGGAATTGTCACTTCTTTGGGTTCGTAACTTTCAAGTTGCTCATCAGTCAACGTTTCTTCATAGGCAGCTTGCGCAGCCTCTACTTTCTCGGTTGCAGCCTCAAAGGCGGCCTTTGTCGTTTCCATCTCTTGCTGTGCTGCCTGAAATACCTCCTCTAATTCTTTTTTTCTGGTTTCCAAGTCATAGCTCAGCGACATCCCATGGAGAGTCCGAACGTACCCCACTATTGACCAGATTTCTTCCTCGGATAACGTGTATTTAAATGTCGGCATGGTGGGGACAGCAAAGTAGTTCTCATCATCAATTACTTTTTGATCAGTCGTATCTTTCATGTCCCGATAGACAGTATGGAAAATCTCTTCATCACTAAAGGTAGACATTTCAGCATTGGATGCCAGATTTTTAGGTCTGGGATCCGACATGCGCTCCCAATTAAACCCTTCCCCTTGTTGGCCGGTTTCCCCATGGCAATGACTACAGTAATGGTTATAGAGCTTCCGACCCTTAGCGGTTCTTTCATCCTCAAAAAGCGCACATCCAGAAAATAGCGTAAAGGTTAGTCCGATCACGGCCAACCCGATGACTGTCATATCGCGACCGCCCCCCGCTGCCCGTTTCATACTGATTGTCCCTTTCTCAGTTTCCTTACAATCACCAATTCAAAGCCCGCTGCGAGGGCTAAGCCCAAAATGACCCAGCCAAAAATGGAATTATCTGCACTCGGTTCCGCGCGAATATACCACCAAGTGGAAACGGCTTTCTGCCCACCTTTTTCCTTGACAAGACCATCGACAATAGCCCCATCCCAAAAGGCAAACGCTACACTACGCCATTCGCCTGGTTCTATTTGAACGTCCTGCCCATCCTCAGTTTTCAATGATCGGGAAAAGACCACTTTCCAGGTGCCATTTTGCCAAACCCCTTTTGCCTTCACATCTTGCTGCTTTTGAGTTTCCAAGGTCTTAAATCCCTTTGCACTCATGTCGACCGCTTTGCCATTTTCCTTTTTCCAAAACCAAATATTTACCGGGCCCCCTTCAACTTGCAGCATTTCCTGGCCGTGTGCAAAATGAGCCGGTTTATCGCCCACCATAAATTCAAGGGCCGCCGCATCGGCAGCATCTTCGGTGGGATCTTCATATTCCACGAGTATGGCCAGTTCTTGGCCGTTATGAACCCCTTTGACCTTGACCGACTTCACGGTCACCTCTTGGATTCGTGGAGGCCAATGCACCTGAGGGGCCAGTTTAAATTCTGACCCTGGCACTGAATCCCATTGTGAAGAATTAGGGTCTTCGGACGGTAAACTGCCTTCTAATTGATACATTCGCACTGAGACGCTACCTGATGCTTCTGAAGCAGGAGGCTCACTGGCAAAAGCTGACGAAAATCCAAGGACCCCGAACAGCCCAATAATGGATATTGTCCTTAGGCTTCCTAGTCCGTTCAACATGTCATATTCTCCACTCATTCATCCACATCATAATTGGCTTGAGTCTAGTCTTCTTCTTCCCAAGTCCGTGGGGATTGGTGCGCCCCATCATATTCACCCATAATAATTTTCCAAATGAATTCTTCTGGTAATTCAACTTCCCATCGTGGCATAGCCGATTTCCATGGCATCCCTTCCACCGGTAAACCCACTCCACCTTTTTTTATCCGCCAGAACAAATACGCCTCTTGTAACTGCGCAATAGTCCCTGGATCACTAAAGTTGGCTGGAGGAGGATTAAAGCCAGGTGCCGCCGGACCTTTTCCATCATAATTTGCTCCGTGGCAGGGGGAGCAGTAGGCGGCATACAGGCCCTTACCCATCATGATGTTTTCAGGTGTTTTGGGATAAGGATTTGATAAACCGACAAACTCACCAGGAGGAGCGGGATGAATCGTCCGATTTTCCCCCGGAGGAAGATCACTGGGAGCCAAAGTCGTATAGGTTTGCCAACCAACCAATAACGGGAACAACACCAAAACCGCTAACCTGGCCATTTGTCCAGCCCCAGACTGGCCCTTCCCCGATAAAAATCTGAAAATAGGACCCATGAGGGACTCCAACGATGAGGCACTCATGGTTCCGAAAATCATGATTCCGCTTAACGTGATGGCCAAATACAGATAAATTAAACTAGCCGGAAGGGGTGCGGTGAGCAACGGAAGAATAAATTTCAAAAAGATGAACATCCCGGCAAGAAGAATTGCCCCACTCGCTATTGGACCTTTCATGATGTTCTCCTCATTCTGGCTAATCCCTTTAGTGAGCCGCCAAATTCTGCATTTGAGATTTCAGTGGTGAAGAGACCAAAGCCACCTTTAAGGAATCGGCTGGTTCTTGCGCAGATTCCATAATATCCTCAACTTTGATACTGATCGGCTCCCCACTCATTTTTTGGAGAAAGGCGATCACTGAATAAATTTCTGGCTTGGTGAGTCCAATGGGATCCTTATCGATATGGGGCATGCGCGCCGGATATTCTTCAGGCTTCGTTCCATGACGAAAATCTAAATAAATATAAGCTTGCGGTTGCGTGAGACTTTCATAAATAAAATCCGGGGCTAACTTCGCGCCAATGCCATTCAAGTCTGGGCATCGAGACGACTCACTAGGCCCAATCGAATGACACAGCGCACATTGACCCTTGCTGAAAAATATTTTTTGGCCAATCGCCGCCAAATCATCTGGGCTTTTCACTTCAGCTAAATCAAACGTTTCGATGGCTGGGGGCAATGAGGCCATTTGAGGGACGCTCAAGGCGATCAAACTAAAGGTTCCCAAGACCATGGCCACAAAACCTAGGACACGGAGAAACATCCCTTTGATAAACAACAGAATGAGAAGCCCGGTTCCAACAACGCAAAGACCAATTATTTGGAGTAATGCAACTTCACTCATGATGCCTCACTTATGGTTTTCGAGGATCCCAGATTCAATCGCTTCGCTGGAACTTGGTGCTCCCCCAGCCATAGCCGGAGCGGCACCAGAAGGAACGTCAGCCAGTGGGCCCTTGGGCTGTTGAGCTTTAGCCTTATCTCCCAACGTGGCAACCCAAAAGATGAACGCGACCAACAAGCAATACACAAAAGTATTCAGAGACATAAAAGCGGCTGCATAGCCTAATGCCGGGGAGAAGGCATATTCCGAGGTATCCCGCATCACCCCATAAATATGCCAATGTACCCGCGAAGAGGATCGTGCATAGCCCATAAGGGACATCAGCAGAATCACCATCACCGCATTGAGAACCAAACTATACCCCGCACGTATGGGCATTTTTCCCCACACCATTTCTGTGGTCGTCTTCGCGCTTTTCATCAATAAGGCGGTCAATGGCGTAAACGTCACCATAATAAATAAGACTATGAGCACTTGGGCCACGGAGAAATAATTAATCCGAATAATGGCTGGCACAAAATATCCCCATACCCCAAGAACAATTACCGCCACACCACCAATAACCAGCAACGCACCCATCACAGCTTTTGCAGCTTTGGCCCACACAGCGGTTTCTTGCTTCCCCGCACGCCAATACATAATAAAACTCATAAACGTCACGAGGATCATGATATTCGCTACCGTCATTTTGGCGGACATCACACCGAACACCCCTAGCAATGGATGGTGCGTTCCGCCCATTTTTTGGGCTTCCGCCAAGCTCGCCACCAAGGAATGTGGGGTCATCCACACACCAAGACATAATAATAAGACGACGAGCATCGCCATAATAGGCTTCTTGTACTGATTCTCAGACCCTGGTATTCGATAGGTAATACCCATCCAGAAATAGTAATTCGCACCGAGGAAGAGCACCCCAATAAGCATCGCTTGGAGAATAAACAACCATGCAAGGAATCCACCCATGAGGGTAATGCCCATCTGTTGGTTGTACTGGTAGACTTCCCGCATCAGCCAATAGCCGGCGAATGGGAGAGGCAACATACCAAACACCCCAATAAAGTTCCCGACATACCCCATCCAATCGTAATGCTCCCGCTCTTCCTGTGAAACGGCCAAAAGATATCGTATTCCTGCATAGGCCCCAACAATAAACCCACCCAGGACCACATTCGCGATGAGGCGATGGATATTGACCGGCATCCATGTCGGGTTTTGCATGGCCATCCAAGCTCTCGCCCAGGCATCGCCATCCCCCACCACGACAGGACTCGCCTGGAAAGTTGCCCATGAATTTGGAACAGCCATGATCCCGAGGGCAAATAAATTCAGGAGGAATCCTAAAAACAGATGAAAGGCTTTTTTATTCCCCTGCATGTAATCCCACCCGTACCAATACATATACAGGGTGGCCGTTTCTAATAAGAAGAGCAGGCAATACACGAGGAAGGAAGGAAAAAACATATCGGTCAGATAGGCCATCAATTTTGGATACAGGCCAATCAGCAGGAATAAGAGAATTCCACCAAACAAAGCAGTGGTGGCATAGGCTGACGTCAAAAGCTTTGTAAACTCTTTGGCGAGCTTGTCATACCGAGGTTCTTTAGTTTTCCATCCAACCAGTTCGCAAATCCAGGCAAAAATCGGGACCCCTAACACAAAGCCAGCTAACAACAAATGTTGCTGCGCGACAATCCATACCAGGTTACGGCTGCCGATTCCAGGAACATCACGATATTCAACCGACATGGCCTGAATTTCCGCACCTCCAGCCGCCATGGCCAAAGCCGGGAGAAAGAGAAGAGCGAAAAAACTTGCTAATTTAAGAAAACCAGACATCCTATTCATTCCTTGTACAACCGTTGCAGGTCCTAATTGGCCGGCCGATTTCATTCTGGCCCCCCTTCGATCGTTCATGAGTTGGTTCAAGGCTGATCTCCCTAGGCCGCAAACCTTCTTTAGGTTTTTCCATCCTTTGTCGGAGGTAGCATTCCTGCCTTATTTTTCCTGCTTGGCTTCCGGTGAAAGATCGCTAGCCTTTCCAGATGTTTCTGAAGAGGCTTCTGCATCTCCTGATTTTTCATCCTGAAGCTTTATCACTACAAGTTCTGCGTTGGCCAAAACTTGTTCTGCTTCCTTTAATATCTTTTTTGGTTCAACTATGACCACTTCCTTTTTTTCAAAAGTATAGACATATTCTTCATGTGGATGTGGTGTCGTTTGAGGCAGGAGAACCCAAAAAATGAACACCAGCACAACCCCCATCCCGGTAAATGCTGTTAAGAGCAGGGGCTGATCAGCTGGAATACGTAAACTATCCCAAAAGTTCGCCTGGTCAGCTGTCGTACCTATTACCGGTTTTGCATTTTTCACAAATGGTTGAGCGAACCATCCTAAACCATACAGCCACCCAATCAAACAAAGAATGAGCGCGACAGATGCGACACTACCCCACATAACCAGCTCAAGACTTATTTGTTCGGCAACCGGAATCGTCAAGATATTCTCTTTAATAGATTCAACAATACTGGCAACCACAGATTTAGCAGTTTCCGTTACCATGGACACCACTATTGTTATGATCGGTAAAGCCACTGCACTAAAGGCTGCCCATCGTATCCAAAGATTCAGACCAAGGCCCGGTTGCGGATCGACCTTCAACCGATCAATGAATACTGTTCTTGCACAAAGACCAAGCGCCCAAATATCTACCGGAATGGAGACTAGTAACAATAAATATAGCCCAGTCCCCTCCCAAGGGTGCATGTGCGCTGCGAGCAACAACAAGGCGAAAACCATCTTTATTGGAAACCCGGTCCAGAATGTCGGCCAAAAAACAAGAAGTCCTAACTTCGTATTCGACATATGCTTCCAGAGATTAGTCTAAAAACTCCCGATTAATAATGGCTGACACAGTAAATACTAAAATAAAGACCATGACCACAGTCCAGCCAATCAGAGCCAGGGGCCGTTTAAAGATATTTCGCTCTGAATTTGTATCCAAAAAAGGCAGTGCCGCTAAAAACGCCATAAAGGCGCCTGGTATGGCCATAGCTCCAAGGAATTGCCCAAACTCTCCGCCAAAAATCTTCAATCGAAGCAACTGGAATAAGAACAAGAAATACCACTCTGGCTCCGGATGATAATCACCAGGATCAGGAGTCGCTTGTTCCAGCAACACCACTGGCTCAATGAAGGCAAGAGAACAAATGATTAAAAAAACAGTGGCCATGGCCACAATATCTTTCCAGATCTGACGAGGAAAGAAGTAATCCGTTTTCGCTTTGATCTCTTCAGGAGTGCCCCTAAATGGTCCAGCAGGCCCAGCCTTTCTAAAGAGAAAAATATGAAGCCCGGCCAGCCCAGCTAAAGCAGCCGGCAAGACCATGACATGGATGACAAAAAACCGGCTCAGCGTCATTTGTCCCGGTGTCGGACCACCCTTAAGAAATCTAGCCAAAAAATCCCCAATCAGTGGAGTTTTATCCATGATTTCTACCCCGACTACCGTGGCCCAGTATGCGCGTTGGTCCCAGGGGAGGAGATAGCCGGTAAATCCAAAACCCATCACAATACCAAACAATGCCAAGCCCACCAACCAGACCAGTTCTCGTGGCTTTTTATAAGCACCCCATAAAAAGACCTGAGACATATGAGCAAAAACCATCACCACCATGGCAGAGGATCCCCAAAAATGGTAGCTCAGGAGAAACCATCCGTAGTCCACCTCATGGATGATGTATTGAGTACTCGCATAGGCGTGATCTGTACTGGGGACATAGTAGAACATCAACAAAATCCCCGTGACGACTTGAACAATAAAGATAAACAACAGCACAGAGCCAAAAGCATAGGCCCAGCGAGAACCGCCAGGGATTGGCTCATTCAGCATTTTGGCCTGAATAGTTTTCAGACCTACTCGCTCATCAACAAATTCAACGACCTTTTCAAAGGCATTTTGTTGATTCACGGATTGACTGTCTTCCTTCATGCGCCTTTCACCATTCCATCCCAGGCTTTTACAGAAGCCGAATTTGTTTATTAACCCCGGCTTTATACTCCACATCGATGATTTTCACTTCTCCACCGGCATCAACTTGCATGGGAAGGACATCGAGAGGTCTCGGTGCCGGCCCATCGATGACTTTTCCCGCTTCATCATAAATACTCAGATGACACGGGCACAAAAACACCCCCTCTGGAAAATTTTTCGTTTTTCTCCATTTATATCCACAACCCAGATGAGGGCATTTCCCGGAGTAGCCGATGTAGGGGGAATTGGCCTTGTTCACCCAAATCACCTCACCCTTATCATCGAAGAACTTCCTATCATTTCCCTCGTACACCGCCTTTTGTACCGCTGGAGTCGCCTTGACCACCCAAATATTTTTTTCAATCTGTTGCTCTGGCATAAAGGCTTCTTTAAATCCGCGGGTAAATTTAAACTGGAAACCAATATTCTCTTTACTCACCTTCTTAACATTGCCAACGGAAAACCAGGCATTATCGTAGGGCTTAAACATGGGCTTCATGAGGTACTTCAACACAGGAAACGCTAAGGGCAAGGCAATTAACGTCCCAATCGCATGCGTCATATTGGTAAAAAACGTTCGTCGGGGAACCCCTTGCTCGAGACGAGGAAGAGGAACCAAAATTTCTCCAGGCTCAACATGCAGATGATCCTCTAAGTGCGCAATTTCAACTTCCTTAACCGTGACATACTGATCTCGCTCCAGTACCGGGAATCGACCGAATTCCTCCCTGGAACATCGAAGGACAATTTCCTCCTCGCTCACCACTTCCTGAACTTGGCCAATAGGAACCTGACGTTCCACTCCCTGACCATTCATTTCCCGTACAATGACATGGCTAATTTCATGGGAAAGAGGATCAACGATAACCTTAGAAATCTTCCCGACTTCTTTGTCCGCACATAGTGCTTTTGCTGTCAATTTTGGTTGCATGGCCAGAGGAAAACCTCAGATGTGGATTAGTTCATTTTTATTGGCTTCGGAGTTTTGACCGACTCATCTTTCAACGAAGCAAGAAAGGCAACAAGGGCATCAATTTCTTGTGGGAACATGAGATCTTTATACTTATCAGGCATTTTCCCTTTATCGTAATCCTTATCAAATCCTTCTGCTTTCCAGCTTTTCGGATATAGAATTTTCTCTTTGAGTTGGTCGACAGTCATGAGATTACCGATATTATCCATCTCAGGACCACGCTTTTTCCCGCCTTGCCCATAGAGTTTATGGCAGTTATAGCATTCTTGAAGTTCCCACTGATCTTTTCCAAGGGCCACGATATCCCCAGAAGCTGCCCCACCTGCACTGGTCGTAGCCGCCACTTCAACTTTGGCATCAGCTCCCAGAGAAGACAGTTGTTTGGAAATAGCCTTAGCCCGTTCATCTAATTCTTTGGCCCGAGCAATAAGCTCATCAGCCTTTCCCAGTTCGGTTTGGGCGCGCCGAAGCTTCAAGACTTTTTCAATTTTCCCCTTCTCATCTTCCGGGTCAAACTGGGGGAGAATCGACGCACCGGCAATATAGAGACCCGAAAGCAAGAGGTAGAACACCAATAAAGCCCCCAACGCCTTCAACCCTTCCAGGCGTTTCATTGCTGGAGCATCTAAAAGAATGAATACCAAAGCCCCGAGCATCGCATAAAGAAAAAACATGATCTGAAAGACTGGTGGGAAATGTGTCTGTTGGGCGATCACAACCAAAAGCACACCAATAATGACCCCCAGGGTGGTCTTCTTCATGACACTCTTGGCAAAACTTTGGTTAGCCATTTGTTTCCTCTTTTTTAAACCTTCTCATTTAGCTTCAACCGGGACTGACGATGCCAATGACGTTGCCGGCTTTGGACTTCCAGCTTTCAGCGTGACAAGGATGGCAAAACTCACAACAGCATAAAAGACAATAGTCACCCCCGTTATCCACCATGCCGAATAGGCCAAGGTCGGTGTAAACGCCTCCGGAGTAAAATCAGGAACGAGGTTATAGACATGGTAATATTTTCGAGTTAACGAGCGCACCGCCCCCATGAGGCCCATTGTCCAAATCACGCTAAAAGCCAGGAATATGAGGACGAACTGGGAAGCGAAATCAATTTTCCCCCACATGATCGTTCCGCGCTTAATGGCTCGGTTATATAGGAGATAATTGACCACAGTCAGGAACACGAGGGTAAAGGCTGCAGCATTCTTTGCTGGCATGAGCGCTAATTCACCCGCCCATGAAGGTAACTCGACTTCCTCGGTGGCCAGCCCTTGCGTTGGCACAAACCCGTGAGGAGTCATCCAAATGGCATCGGCCACCACAATCATTAAAAAACCGATCTTGATCATGGTAAAGGCGGACACCGTGAAATTCTTAAGACCAGGAACTTTACTAAGAACCACAGGAAGAACGACCAAGATCCCTAAGACAATTAAAGACTGCCACTCAGGTGGTGGGAACATTTTCCATGTATATCCCATGATGGCTGGCATTAACAGTACGACCACCGCGACAAATCCAGATATTCGTACCTGCTCTACACCCTGTATTCGCTTTAAACTCAACCAGATATAATAATTACTGGCTAAAAAGATCAGTCCAATCATGGCCCCCTGCATCTCAAAGAACATCGACAACTGGTCGGCCATCATGTAGGGACAAATCGAGGCATCATAATCACACAACTCATAGGCCAAGAGGTACCCCATGAACGGAAGAAGCATCAAGGCCCCCACACCGATCATGTTGCCCACAAATCCCATCCAGTCGTAGTAGGCTCGCTCCTCATCTGTTTTTGATCCCATAAACATATAGGCCGCAATAAGCCCGGCAATAAATCCACCAAACGTCACATTTCCGACCAGGCGATGGAGGTTGAGGGGCATCCAGCTAAAATTAGCCATCTTGTCCCAGAGGCTGGCCGTTTGGATAAACTCTACTAAGGATAAATCTCCCGCCGCTTTAGCAGGGGTATTCATGAAAGACGTTGGACCGTCAATGACAAAGAGTGTCACCGTCCCGACAATATTCAGGAGGATACCAAGAGCGATGTGCCGTCCTTTTTTCGCTCCCTTCATGGAATCCCATGAATAAAAATAGGTGTACAAAATAATGGTTTCAAGGATAAACAGCAGAGGATAGATAACCGCAAACACAAGGAAGAAGTGCTTGATAAGCCACGTCGAAAAGTCGGGATATGTCCCGAGCAGGACAAAGATGAACAGGCCTCCAGTTAAGGCGGTCATACTATACAGGATGACTGTGACCTTAATGACTTCCTTGGCCAGACGATCATACTTCGGATCGTTATTCTTATACCCAAGCCATTCAGCCACCACCACAAATATCGGCGCACCTAGAATAAACGCCGCAAATAAAATATGGAGTTGAGCGACGACCCACACTGCCGTTCGATTTCCCGCATAGGGAAAATCCACAGGGGGAGCATCCGGAACCTGGCCAAATGCGGTAGCTACCCCACTTACCCCCAACGCTAGAACTATCCATAGACTTCGATTCAGTGTTTTCAAGGGTCCCCGCCCTCCTTCTTTTTCATTCAATTCCTGGATTACTCTGCAGCTTTTTCAGCCTCTCCACCGGCAGGTGCCTCGGCAGTTGGCGCCTCGGACGCTGGCGCTTCAGCCGCAGGTGCTGCACCAGCCGTTCCAGCCGGAACCCATTTTTTATTCGCCACGTCATATTCCTTCCCGTTGAGGCCAAAGGTTGCTTCAAAGGCAATGACTTTCCAGATGGCATCTTCAGAAAGCTTGCTCTTCCAGGCTTTCATTTTGGTTCCAGTCACACCTTCGCTTACTCGCCAAAACCATACTGAATCCGAGTAAAGCTCCATTTGCTCCGTTCGTCGGAAATCCCGGGCACCGGCTTTGACTGGCTTCCCGTCTTTCCCATGGCAACTCGCGCAATTCACATCAATATTCTGCGTACCGGTAAAGATCGCTTTCCCCTCTTCCACGATTTCCGGATTATTCCAATAACCTTCGGGCATATGCTTATCCGCATATTCCGGTGGAGCAGGAGGAGGCGGTTTCGGCGGACCTTCACCACCACCACATGCTGACATCGATAAGCCTAGGACGGCCAGTCCACTGACTAAAAGACTTTTGACTTTTTGATACTCGTTCATTGTTCCCCCTCGTTTACCTGAATCCTGATTTTCCATATTCGACATTCCTCACCAAACTCATAGCTTCTCTTGGACTTAGGACCAGAAGCGCTTCAAGCGCACACTATTTCTTTCGGCTTTTCCTCTTTTGTGACCCATCGAGCCCTTTCCCCTTTTTCCCACCCATCTGTCGAATAGCCATAATCATGGCAACCCCAAATAGAGCGACTACCCCAGCAAGAGCCCAAGTCTGGCGCCAAAACGGAAGGGCACGGCACGGTTTGCCCAAATTAACTGTAACAATGCGCTCTGTGTTCGGATCATTGGGGTCAAGCTCAACTCGCCCTGTCGACTCAAACGCTCCAGACTGAATAACCAAGGGATCGCCTTGGTTCTCATTGTGCAAGTGAAGAACGACTTTGTAGAACCCATCGCTGTCTGCTTTCCCATTCCCAGAAATATCCGCCCGAGTATTCTTCACGGAAACGACAGCCGCTTCTATGCCATCGCCGTCATTGCCACAAATTCGACCCTGGACCGTAAAGCGATGGTCAACTTCATGAAGTGCATACAGCACACTCACCGGAAAAAGGGTCCAAAGGGAAAGAACTACAGCTAGAACGAAACGACGGGATTGCACAACATGCCTACACCGTACATCCTTCAGGTTTCGCAAGCCTTCCAATATCTTCCAATGAAAGTCCCCTAGCAATCCCTCAATCCCAGTCAAAATATTTCGGGCTACAGAGGTTTCTTGAGCCCAAAAAGGTCTGGACTTTTATCACAGTCAGGAGCCAATCGTCAATAAATTCTTCGGTTCTTGCGTGCTGTTGACCACTCGCCTTGACTGGGTTTTCAAAGAAAAAACATACCAGGCCATGAGCCGAGAGAGGAGGAAATTTTCCATCCAACCTGGAGTCAGCTTAAATGGAAAACCTGTTTTGGATAATATAGATGACTGGAAACGTTGAATGGGAAAAATGCTTGCGTGAACCGTGTCGCTAAGAGCTTGCCTCTGGCTTCTTCCACTTTTGCGCCCAGTCCTCCCACGATCGACCAAACGCCGTATCTTCCCCCGAAAATACGATTCCAGCAATCTCCTGGTATAAAACCATGCGCGGTTCGTGACCCTCTGGCAGATATAGCTTCACATACGACTGAGGAGCCTCATCCTGGCGATCAAACACATACCCCATGACCTGCTCCCCCGTTTTGAGTTGAATCGTCACATCGCCTCGATAATCAAACGCGCGACCTATGGCTTCGTGCAATTCTTTGTCATTGGAAGGCTGCAGATGGCGGCCTTCCCATGATTGAGTGGTACTGATTGAGGACACGTCTGAACCCATGATGACCCTTTACTTACAGCTAAACGTTGAGACGATTTCCAGATGATCCAGAGTTGACGAAGGGAAAGAAAAGACAAAGAAAAGAGGCCTCACACAGCATTGGGAAACAGGGTCGCCCTGACGGTGCCAAAAAACCCACCCCATGAGCTGAAGGTATCTTTCACGGCCGAGGCTTCATACCCACAATGCACCATACAATCACGGCATTGTTCATGTCGTCCCGTTCCATAGCGCTCCCACTCCGTTTCTTCCATTAATTCTCGAAAAGTGGATGCGTACCCATCCTGTAATAAATAACAGGGGCGCTGCCACCCAAAAATATTGTATGTGGGATTCCCCCAGGGGGTGCATTCATACTCCCGTTTTCCCATCAGGAATTCCAGGAATAACGGAGATTGGTTAAACTGCCAAGTGCGTTTTCGTTGAGCCAGCAATTGCACAAATAACGAATGTGTGCGATCACGGCTCAAAAAACTATGCTGATCTGGAGCCTTTTCATAACTATACCCAGGAGAAATCATCATGCCTTCCACACCCAACTCCATCATTTCATCAAAAAATCTCCTGACACGAGCAGGCGCCGCATCATTAAATAATGTCGTATTGGTCGTCACCCGAAAACCTTTGGCCAAAGCGGCTTTAATAGCTTTCACGGCAACGTCATAGACGCCATCTCGGCAAACGGCATGGTCATGCTCTTCCTTGAGACCATCCATATGGATGCTGAATGTGAGGTATTTCGAAGGCGTATAGTCCTGTAATTTTCGTTCAAGCAGAATGGCATTTGTACAGAGATACACATATTTCTTTCGCTTCACAAGCCCTTCGGCAATGGCTGGCATTTCTGGATGAATCAGCGGCTCTCCACCAGGAATACTCACAATGGGCGCGCCACATTCATCAGCGGCAGCCCAACATTGCTCAGGCGTCAGGCGCCGATTTAAAATGTGATCCGGGTATTGGATTTTCCCACACCCTGCACATTCCAGATTGCACCGAAAGAGCGGCTCTAACATCAGCACAAGGGGATATCGCTTCACACCCCGCAAGTGCTGTGAGAGGGCATATTGAGCTACGGTGTACATTTGAGACACAGGTACCGCCATTGTTATTTTACTCCTTGGAGATATTCACCATAGTTCAAGACGACTCGCATCTGTTCCCTACATATACTATTGCCAAGCTGGGCTTAGACAGAATCAATGGAGGCGCCGAGCGGGTTCGAACCGCTGAATCGCAGTTTTGCAGACTGCTCCCTTAGCCACTTGGGTACGGCGCCCTCACGCACTCATTATAAGGAGTCTATTTTCTCTTGTACAAGAGAAAGTCCGGCTTTCTCTTTCCTTAGTCCTAAAAAGGCTGGAATCCTTACTGACGGGGCAAGACAGGAAGTTCTCTGGAAGTAGATCGTATGGAGCTTAAGGAAAGATCCTCCATGGAGGAAAGATCGATGGGGGTGTCTTCAGATGTCTCGGGAGCATGGACATTCAGCCCTTCACCACCTTGCTCTTTGGCCATCAACTCCACTTCTTCGATCAAGGTATCAAGGAGCTCTTCAGATGGCACACGTTTATACAATTTTCCTTTTTTAAACAGAATCCCTACTCCTTGGCCTCCGGCTATTCCAATATCAGCTTCTTTCCCTTCGCCAATTCCATTCACCACGCAACCCAAGACGGATACAGTGATGGGGGTCGTGATATGCCCCAGTCGATGCTCTAATTCATTAGCCATTTTCACGACATCAATTTCCACTCGCCCACATGTAGGGCAGGCAATCACATTGACGCCTCGGTGGCGAAGCTCCAACGATTTCAAGATTTCAAATCCCACCTTGACTTCTTCCACTGGATCGGCTGCTAAAGAGACGCGAAGGGTATCGCCGATTCCCTGAGAAAGCAGCCAACCTAATCCAATGGCAGATTTCACCGCGCCGGTCATCGCCGTCCCTGCTTCGGTAATGCCAATGTGCAAGGGGTAATTAGATTGTTGGGCAAACAACCAATAGGCATCCATCGCCATGTGCACATCAGAGGCCTTCAAGGACACCTTCATATTGGTAAACCCAACATCCTCGAGAGCATGAACTGCATTCAGCGCCGACTCGGCAAGAGCTTCCGCGGTGGGATAGCCGTATTTTTCAAGAAGATGCTTCTCCAATGAACCACCATTCACCCCAATTCTGAGTGGAATGCCATTGTCATTGACGGCCTGAATCACCTCTTCCGTTTTCCACCAGGGACCGATATTGCCGGGATTAATACGGACACAGTCCACAACTTTTGCGGCTTTCAGAGCAAGACGATGGTCGAAATGGATATCCGCGATCAAGGGTGCCGTCATTTGTGATTTTATTTTTGGAAGCGCATCAACCGCTTCCATATCGGGCACGGCCACCCTAATCAATTCACACCCAGCTCTCTCTAACCGCTGAATTTGCTCTATGGTCCCAGCCACATCCCTCGGATGAGGAATCGTCATAGACTGAACCGAAATGGGGGCATCGCCACCAATCTTGACCGATCCGACCTGGATTTGTTTGGTTTTTCGTCGAGAAATATACACGAGAATAGACTATCGTATCACCGCTTGCAGAGAAACCCGGTCATATAACGCTTTGGCCTGATCATAAATCCCATCCGCCGTGAGCCCATACTTTTCCCGGAGCAAATCCTGAGGCCCTTGCTCAATATACCAATCGGGCAACCCGAGTACTTTGGTCGGCATACCCCAACATTCTTCCTCTGATAAAAACTCTAATACGGCCGAGCCAAACCCGCCCATTCGGCATCCTTCTTCCACGGTGATAAAACATTTGACTTTTTTGGCAATTTCTCGAATAAGGTTTTTATCTAGAGGCTTCACAAACCGTGCATTAATGACAGCCACCGACACGCCTTCTTCTTGTAAGCGCTCAGCCGCTTTCATGGCCTCTGAAACCATAACCCCAATGGCGATGATCGCCACATCTCGCCCATCAGACAACAACTCACCCTGACCAATGGAAAGAGGAATTGGCTCAGAATCTAAGGGCACCCCCAAGCTACTGCCGCGAGGGTATCGGACCGCCACCGGCCCATCATGCACCAATCCTGTTTGCACCATATGCTGAAGTTCATTTTCATCTTTTGGCGCCATAATCACCATATTGGGAACATGCCGCAGAAACGCAAAATCAAAAGCCCCATGATGGGTCGTTCCGTCTTCCGCCACCAATCCTCCTCGATCAATACAAAAGGTCACCGGAAGATTTTGGGTTGCCACATCATGCACAACCTGATCATAGGCCCGCTGCAGAAAGGTGGAGTACATACAAATAACCGGCCGCATATTATCAGCGGCGAGACCGGCCGCATAGGTCACCGCATGTTGCTCGGCAATCCCTACATCAATTAACCGGGAGGGAAACTCCTTTTCAAACTCAGACATTCCTGTTCCCTCGCACATCGCAGCCGTAATGACCACCACACGGTTATCTTTTTTGGCTTGACGAATCAGTGTTTTGGCAGCAACAGAGCTATACGAAGGATGACCGGGCTTTTTCATCGGTTGCCCGGTTTTCGCATCAAAAGGAGAACAGGCATGAAACCATACAGGATTCTTCATGGCCGGCTGAAAGCCTAATCCTTTTTTGGTAATCACGTGCAGGAGAGTTGGCCCTTTTAATTTCAAGACATTCTCCAACGTCGGCAGTAAATGCTCAAAATTGTGTCCATCAATCGGACCAACATATCGAAATCCTAATTCTTCAAACAACAAACCCGGTAGCAGGAAGCCTTTAGCCAGTTCTTCGGCCCGAATAGCCATTCGCTTCACGGGTTCTCCAATTTGCGGAATGGTTTCCAGGAGTTGAGAAGTTTCCTCCCGAAGCCTTGTGTAGAACTCCCCGGTAAAGGTCCGATTCAGATAGGCGGAAATCGCTCCGACGTTTCGGGAAATCGACATTTGGTTATCATTCAGAATCACCACACAATCCCGGCCCATATCTCCAGCATGTTGCAGTCCTTCCAATGTCATTCCAGCAGTGAGGGCCCCGTCTCCTACCACGCAAACCACCTTATTTGATTTGCCTAATTGCTCACGAGCTTCCACAAAGCCCACAGCAGCGGACACCCCGGTTCCAGCATGTCCGGCATTAAACGTGTCATAGATGCTTTCTTCTCGTTTACAAAACCCGCTTATACCCCCAAACTGGCGGACCGTATGAAACTGTTCACGACGGCCCGTTAA
Organism: Nitrospirota bacterium; assembly: GCA_029864405.1. Lineage (GTDB taxonomy): Bacteria > Nitrospirota > Nitrospiria > Nitrospirales > UBA8639 > Nitrospira_E. The sequence continues at coordinate 33,747 of JAOTTP010000004.1, read as the reverse complement.
CAATTTATGCGTGTAGGCCTGATTACCGGTATCCCAGACAATTTTATCGTCCGGTGCGTTCAATAAATAGTGCAAAGCCACCGTCAGCTCCACCACACCTAAATTGGAGGCTAAATGCCCACCCACATGGGAGATCACTTCTATAATCAGTTCCCGAATTTCCTGACAGAGTTCAGGAAATTGATCCCGAGAAAGTTTCTTTAAATCTGCTGGACTTTCAATCCTTTTTAGCAAGGACATTGCGCATCCTTTCTTGAAAGAACGTAATGTGTTGTATGGGAATAACTAGAAAAGATCCATTTGGACATGATCAGCTAAAATTTTCCCATAGCTGATATAGCGTGTCAAGCATCAGGATCCCCGTCGTTACGGATGACCACTGGAACGGGCGGTACCTTCCAGACTGGCAAGCTGCCGCAGCAAGGCCTGGGCTTCCGGTCGATGCATTCGTTCCCATATCCATCGTTTTACAAGAGGTGGCGTGTCAACCACCCGCGTTAATTCCCTCACTGCCTCCCGGCTTTGCCCGTGCTTCATGTACCACCTCGCGAGATCCAGCCCCGCCGGGGCATACTGGTTATCAAGAGAAACCGCCTTCTTCAAGTGATCCCCTGCCGCTTCCTGATCGCCCCCTAACACCCAGGGTAATTCCTCATACATCCGCCCTAACATATGGTGAGCCTGGGCATTCCGTTCATCAAGTTCCAACACCCGATGCACGTGATCCTTTAACTCTTGAATCGTCAAGGCCGCTGCGACCAATCCCTCCAACTCCGCAGCACTACCGAGATTGGCGGCATACAAAAAATGGGCATCCGCAGAAGACTCACGAAGATTCAGGGCTTTTTGGGCAACCCGGGCTCCCTCCTGAAAAGCCGCTAATTTTTGCTCCCGACCAACATACACCCCATAGCCCAGATCCAAATACAAACCGGCCAACCGAAGCAACCGCGTCAGGTCGGTTGAATGTGCTGCCCCTTCCATCACCAAGTTCGTGAGCTCTCTTTCGAGATCCTCGGGATATTGCTGATCGGTTGAATCCTCACCCCGCAATGCCCCACAAGGCAGAGAAAGGACACCTACCACCAGAGAGAGCAACCCAATCCCCACATAACGATTCATCTTCTTGGATCTCGAGTATATGTTTCCCATGCATTGCAGATAGACCATCACATTATCTGCATCAAAAGGGATAGTTGAGCCCCGCAAACACGGCTCCGCCTTCCCTGCTGTACCCCCAATCCACCCTGGCCATGACATTGGGGCGGACAATTGCGCGAAATCCCACCCCAGGCGTAATTTCCCAGTCATGAAATTGGCGAAATTTAAAGTCTCGATAGGTCCTCCCTATATCCACAAAGGGCACCATTTCGCATTCCATATTGACGTTAAACATCTTCATTCCAAACAGATGAATACGCTCTTCCGCATTAAACGCCACCATATGTTTATCAATAAACCGATCCCTCCCATATCCTCTCAGGTTGTCTTCTCCTCCCAAGGAACTTTGTTCGTAAAAGGGTATCCCATCGCCAAAACTTAATTGCAGCATAGCCCTGGCCACAAAAATATACCGCTTTGAGGGACTCGGAATTAGTTTCCTGAGGTCAAATCCTGAGCGAAAATACAAAAGATCGTCTTCCTTCCCGCGATCAAAGTTCTGCGCCAATTCCCCAAACGCTTCAAAGCGGGTGCCTGCCGTGGGGGTATTGAGGTTATCCCTAGAGTCATATTGAAACACGAGGCGGTGAGCCAAAATCTTCGCACCTTTTATCCCCGGTTCCCCTGGAAACCGATCCTGAGTATATGGCTCGCTATCTACGCCTCCCGGATGAATTTTTACATCTCGAAACCTTTGGTTGACCGACAACCGCGTCACATCATTTAGATGGATTCCAAAATTCCAATGGACCTGAATTTCACGACCGGTATAATTCGTTTCATTATCTTGGGGAGTGGTTTGCCCTAAGCCATAAAACCGCTTGGTCGCATTTTTGAAAAATTGTGCTCCAATATCGACAAAGAACAACCCTTCGATAAACCCCGGGTCCTGGAAACGAAACTTGAGCTCTCGCTCAATCTCCTCGGTATAGGAACCGACCGCCTCCATTTGGCTTCCACCTGACCAATAATGAAAATAGTTCAAAGTTCCCCGGACTCCCAAAAACGAATTATGAATCAGCATCGGGGCAAAAAGAGACCGTAGGTTACCTTCCGCATCTGAATTTAATACCGGCGCAATCAGCCCAAAGTCTTGCCCGTCATTTTTGGAAGTAGAAAACGCAGGAACCACAAAAAAAGAATTTTCGGCCAGGACGACGGATGAGGGAACAACACCTCCCGCCGCGGCCAGGCAGGATAGCGCCGCCAGGCACCACAAGCGGAACGGTATCACAAAGCCGACTCCTTAGGACGAAGCGCCCAGGTCAGCTTTTGAACGGAGTTTCTCGAGGAGGCCTTCAAACGATGAGGAGTTAATGATACGAGAAAATTGCCCACGATAATTTTTCATCAAGCTCACTCCATCAATCACCACGTCATACACCCGCCACTCCCCATTTTTTTGTAACAGACGATAGTCCAAGGGTATTTGCACTTTAGGAGACACCACTTTGGTTTGCACTTCAGCAAATTCTCCCTTTTCGCGCTCTTTCAGGTACTCCACTTGTTCCCCCGAATACCCGTCTACATTGCCGACGTAGGAATTAGCCAAAAACTGCTGAAACAAGGTAACAAATTCTTGTTGTTGCTCTGGACTTAACCCCTTCCACTGAGAAGCCAGGGTGCGCTTAGCCATTTCGGCATAGTCAAATCGCTGACCGATGATTTCCTCGAGCTTCGCGCGCCGCTCTGTCTCTCTCGCAGGGTCCTTCAGCGCTTGATCCCTCAGCACCACAAAAACCTGATCAACGGTCTCCTTCACGGCTCCGGTTGGCGTGCCCCCTCCCCATGCGCCAGTCAAAAAGGTCAGAGAAACTACTACCCAACCAAGAAATATTACCGCCGCATTTTTGGGAAAATTTTCAAAATGGAGCCTTCGACGTGCGCTTGCTCCCATCTTCATCGTTACCTCCAATTTCCTAGCCAATTCCCTTTGCATATTCCCTCCACCTCTATTTCACCAAACGGGCATCACTCCACACTGCCATGGATAAATTGACTAATTACCTGTTCTAGATCAATTCCAGATTCAGTATCCACAATAGTCCCACCAGTCTTCAGACGTTCTCCAGCCCCACCGGGAGATAATTCCATGAATTTTTCTCCGATGATGCCACGAGTCTTTATTGAAGCAATCGCATCGTCAAACACCGTGATCCCATCATGAATCGCAAGGACCACTTGAGCCCGATCTTCTTTCAGGCCAATATTCTTCACTCGGCCCACCTCCACTCCGGCAATTTCTACGGAAGCTCCGTTTTTCAACCCGGAGGTGGAAGAGAATTCTGCTTGGAGTTCGTAATAATCCCCACCCACCAGTTCAAGCTTCCCCAGTTTAATGGCCAAATATCCAAGACAGATGACCCCCACTAACACAAACACTCCGACGATTAATTCAAGTTTTCCACGTTCCATGATAAGAATCAGTTACGTTAATTGATCTTGGATTGGGTCAAAGACCAGGAAGAAATTTCTCATAATTCAGCGTGACACAGATTTTCGTCTAATTGCATACACCACTCCCGAAAATTGCGATTCAGACAGGAGCGAGGTGGATGCCATTATTGACCGAAATAAACTCACGAACCACGGGATCGGTCGTCTGTTGAAATTCATCTGAAGGACTCATGGCAATAACTTTCCCATTCTTTAACATAGCAACCCAATCAGAAATAGGGAAGATCTCTGGAATTTCGTGACTCACCATGATACCCGTAAACCCAAATGTTTTATGCATGGCCAATATGAGATCATGAATGGCATGGGCCATCAACGGATCCAAGCCCGTCGTCGGTTCATCGAATAAAATAATCTCCGGCCCCATCACCAGTGCCCTCGCCAACCCTGCACGTTTTTTCATCCCTCCGCTCAGTTCAGCCGGAAATTTATGGCCCATCTTGCCCAACCCCACTCTCTCCAGCATCTCTGGTACCCATCGACAAATTTCCTGTTCAGCAATCATGCGCTTTTCTCGCAAGGGAAAGGCGACGTTATCAAATACATTCATGGAATCAAACAACGCGGCCGATTGAAACAACATAGCAAATTTTTTGCGTATGTCATTCAATTCCTGTTCATTAATTCGCGTAAGGTCTGTTCCATCAACGATGACCCTGCCTCGATCCGGGCGAATCAATCCAATGATGTGCTTGAGCATCACGCTTTTCCCCTCACCACTCGGGCCGATAATCGTCGTAATTTTACCTTTAGGGATATCGAGAGTGACCCCTTTGAGCACAGGCTGCCCCCCTAAGGTCTTTTCAACCCCCTCCAGCTTAATGATAATCGGTAGACTCGTAGACATGCGTAACGTTACATAAGTACCGAGGTTAAAAAATAGTCCCACACCAAAATAAGCACTGCGGCTAACACCACAGATTCAGTGGTCGCTCTTCCAAGACCCTCGGCACTCATTCTGGTGTAATACCCTTTATAGCAGCAGACCCAGCTGATAATCAGGCCAAAACTAATCGACTTTAATATTCCCCCGTAGACATCTTTCCATTCCACAGCTGATTCGATTGAACTCCAATACGATCCCCCGCTGACTCCGAGCAGCTTGACCCCGACCAGATACCCTCCCCAAATTCCCACAACGTCAAACATAGCAACCAACAAGGGTACCGAAATAAGAGACGCGACAACCTTGGGAGTAATCAAATACTGCAAAGAATTGATCGCCATGGTCTCCAATGCGTCAATTTGCTCGGTAATACGCATGATGCCTATTTCTGCGGTCATGGCTGATCCCGCACGAGCCGTCACCATCAATGCAGCCAATACCGGGCCCAGTTCACGGATCATGCTTAATGCCACAGCAGATCCCAGGAGCCCTTCAGACCCAAACTTTCTCAAGGAATAGTAACCCTGGAGAGCCAAAACCATCCCTGTAAATAACGCCGTCAGGAACACCACAAAGGTCGACTTGAAACCCACAAAATGCATTTGCTTGATGATTTGGGAAATCCTCACTGGCGGTCGGAACAGCCAACCAAACGTCCGCATCAGGAACACAAACATGGCCCCCATTTCTTCAATTAGGGAAAGAGCCCGTTTCCCAATGCGTTGAACCAGTATCATGGATTAAGAACCCCAGTCTTAGTGATGGCAATCGGGGAGGCACTCAGAGGAACGGTAGCAAAAAATTTCTCAAAAAATCTGGAAAGTTGTAACCCCGCCTGCTTCGAATTCCGGTACAAACGAAACAACCCTTTCCAACATCGAGGTGTGAACAGTACGTGTCTCACTCCTCCAACCCATCCAAATGGCTTGAGAAACAGATTAAAGTCTACCGGCAAATCTTCGTTAACACCATCAGAAATCGCACGGACAATCAGGAAAGGAAGGCCATGCTGCTGCGCCACTTGCCCGATGGCTCCACTCTCCATGTCGATAGCCATTGCTCCTGTCCGTTTTCCCAGAATTTGTTTTTGTGAAGCCTGCGTGAGCACTCGATCCGTCGTCACAAACCGGCCACATTGAAGAGGATATGCATCCATCAATTGGATGCTTAAGGACGCCTTGATCCAATCAGGATGGCAGACGATTCGTTGCGGATCAGAATCAGACAACAAGTCTGCGGGCTGTCCCAACAGAACCTCTTGACCAATCACCAGCGATCCGATTGGGGAAGAATTGAGCGCCCCGGCAAAACCGGTGGAAATGATGACATCCCATGATTCGCTCTCTAAAATTTGCTGGGTAGCCGATCGGGCCTTGTCCGCGCCTATTCCCGTCTGAATTAACAACACATGAATTGACAGGGCCTGACTTTCTAGTCCGGAATGGCCTCGTCTGGAAACAGGGCGCACACGGGGAAGAACACGGCCAACAGCATTAAACTCTACACTGGTTGCTGTCAATATGGCGATTCTGGTCAGAAGAGACTCCTGCCATCATCCGCAAGTGGGAGATAGGCAAAAGGCGAGCGGTCAGGACCGAAATAACACAAGTTTACTGTGGTGTCTGGCCACTTGTGCGGCCTTTCGTAATTGGTCGGCCCTTGCTTCCCCGGTCATTTTTACGTTCCGGTACATACCCAGGGCCCATATGGGGAAATACTTGAAATAACCGTGATACCGTAAATAAAAGACTCTGGGGAACCCGGTACCCGTATGAAACGGCTCCTCCCAGACTCCATTCTCACGTTGATGGCGAATGAGCCAATTGACTCCCCGAACAACACTAATGGAGTCCGATTCGCCAGCTTGAAGAAGGGCCATGAGAGCCCAGGCCGTTTGAGATGCCCCACTATCTCCTCGCCCAGCTTTCTGCGCTTCAGCATAGGAATCACAGGATTCCCCCCAACCCCCATCAGGATTCTGAACGGACTCTAGCCAAATCACGGCCTGCTGGATCCAGGGCGCCGCCATATCAATACCTATCGCGCGAAGGCCTGAAAGTACGCACCAGGTCCCATAAATATAATTGACTCCCCACCGGCCATACCAACTTCCGTTTGGCTCTTGTTCCTTTCGTAAAAACTCAATCGCGCTGCTCACGGCAGGGTGGGACTGGTCATACCCTAACGCTCCTAACATTTCCAGACATCGACCGGTTAAATCGGCAGTACTGGGGTCCAAGAGAGCCTGATGATCCGCAAACGGAATTTTATTAAAAATTAATTTATTGTTATCCTTGTCATATGCCCCCCACCCACCATCAGACCCATGCAAAGCCAAAGCCCAACGAAATCCTCGTTGAATGGCCTCATCGGAATCGGACAACTCGGGAGGGTAGATCTTGGCCAACGCCGTCACGACAGCAGCGGTATCATCAACATCGGGATACCATTCATTTTCAAATTGGAACGCCCATCCACCTGACGGAGCTTCCGGAGCCGATACGGCCCAATCTCCCACTTTTTGACATTGACGAGTCCGCAACCAGACATCTGCCCGTCGTAATGACGGATGATCCAGCGCAAGGCCCCGTTCGATCAGCGCATTCATCGTTAATGCCGTATCCCACACAGGAGAATGACAAGGCTGTAAATGTAGCATAGTGGGAGTTGTGGTGTTACCAGGATTCGAGTAAATTTCGAGGGCTTCAATTTCCCTCAACGCTTTTTGCACCAACGGATGATCCGTAGAATATCCCAAGGCTCGAAGCGCAAAAATCGAGTTAGCCATGGCGGGATAAATGGCTCCTAATCCGCCTTCTCCATCCATATGCTCAATCATCCAAGTCTGTGCACTTTTCAATGCCTTTTTCCTGAGAGCCTTGATGGGGTAGGCCTCATATAACCGAAGAAGCCCATCGACCCACACAAAAAAATTCCGCCAACTTACGAAGGTGGAATCCCGGTGCAACGGTGGCACATGAGCATAGTCCACCTCCTGACGAGGCTGCAGGAAAAGCTCATCAATACCGTGTTCTTTGGAGATCGTGCAAACAGGGCGATGAGCAAAAATGATTAAAAGCGGGATAATGACGGCACGTGACCAATACGAAATTGCATACAAATTAAAATAAAACCATTGAGGCGCTAAGAATATTTCCGGAGGCATACACGGTATCCCCCGCCAATCATATTGCCCGAATAATGCTAAGGTAATTTTGGTAAAGACATTGGCTTGAACCACCCCACCCTTCTGAAGGATTAAATCCCTCGCACTCTGCATCACAGGTTCATCAGGTGAAACCCCAGCCAGTTTGAGCGCGAAATACGCCTTCACCGATGCGCTGACATCTGCTGGCCCTCCAGAAAAAATCGGCCACCCTCCATCCTCAAGTTGAGTATGCAGTAAATACCGGGCAGCTTTCCGCTCTCTTTCCAGATCAATCACATCCAGAAACCGTCGAAGCATCACATACTCAGACGTGAGGGTCGTATCGGCCTCCAACTCCTCAACCCAAAATCCCTGTTCAGGATCTTGCCGGCCCAATAGCCAGTCTTCCCCTTTCTGAAGAGCTGAATCCAGAGCACTCATATGGCCAAGATTGGCCGTTCGTTGGAAGGTAGGATCGGGAGAGACCGCCGGATGCAGGTTGTGGGAAACGAGGGTAAGGGGCGGTGGCTTTTGCTTCTCTCGATACGGTTTCAACTTTGGGGTAAGGGTCTCAAAGAGATTCCCCGATAACCGTACCAAGAATTGCTTGAGCAACTTCATGCAGCCGTTCTTTTAAAATTTCAATTATTGAGAATGCTATTTTGGGGGAATGCTTATTACCAACAGAAGCGGGGCAAATGACACAAAAAACCCTGCCTAAACAGGGTTTTATAACGAAACGTGACTAGACTGTCAAGCCGATGCCTCTTCGCCAGTTAATACGTTCTGTATTGAAACTCTCCTTAGGTTGAAAGCAACACAATACGATCACGGTGTTGCTTCACCTGACGAGTTCCATTCCGTGTATCAAATACCACGGGAGCGTGATCGACAATCAACTGGTAATCAAACGCAGAATGCGCGGTCAAAACCAAGGCACAGGCACTGCGCTGCAACAATTCAGGATTTACCTGTTGAGATTTATATTCCTGTCCCTGAATAATGAGAGAAGGAGTATAGGGGTCAGAATATTGCAAATCGGCACCTTCATGTTGCAGCAACTCCATGACTTTTGTGGCGGGCGATTCACGTGGATCTTCAATGTCGGCTTTATAGGTTACTCCCAACACGAGAATGATTGAACCTTTTAAGCATTTCCCTCGTTGATTTAAAACCCGCTGGAGCTTATTCATCACGAAATACGGCATATTTTCGTTGATTTCTCCAGCCAGTTCAATGAACCTGGTATGGACATCATACTCTTTGGACTTCCATGCTAAATAATATGGATCTAGAGGGATACAATGCCCACCCACACCAGGACCAGGGTAAAAAGGCATAAAACCAAAATTCTTGGTGGCTGCAGCATCAATCACTTCATAGACATTAATGTTCATTCGGTCACACAACAAGGTGAGCTCATTCACTAAGGCAATATTCACTGAGCGAAAAACATTTTCAAATACCTTAGCCATTTCTGCTACTCGTGGCGAGCTGAGAGGAAAGATTTTCACGATGGATTGTTCATAAAAGGTTTTCGCAACTTCCCCGCAAGCTTCGGTGACACCACCCACCAATTTAAAGGTGTTATGAGTCTTAAACTCGGCATTTCCAGGATCAACCCGTTCTGGCGAAAATGCGACAAACAGATCTTTTCCAACCGTTAAGCCCGTTGCCGTTAAGGCGGGCAAAATGACTTCCTCGGTTGTACCAGGATAGGTTGTACTTTCTAATACAACGAGCATGTTGGGATGTGAATAATCGGCAAGATGCCCAAGAACTTTCACAATCGCCGAGATATCCGGTTCTTTATTTTTTGTCAGGGGAGTCGGCACACAAATAAGAATGACATCGCACTGCCGCAACACAGAGAAATCGGTTGTCGCCTCTAATTTTTTTTGCTCTACGACTTCTCGTAACTCGGAGTCCACCACATCCAAAATATAATTACGCCCTTGGTTCACCATTTCAACCTTGGCTGTCACCTCATCTACCCCAAACACATGATACCCGGCTTTGGCCTGAAGAACGGCTAAGGGAAGACCCACATAGCCCAACCCAATCACTCCAACGTTGGCTGACCGATTTTTAATTTTTTCAAGTATGTCCACTTGTACCCTCCTCTTGAGGCATGCTTCTTATAAACGATTCAAGTAATCTTCGGGGAAAATCAATTCTTCTTGCGTTGATTTGCCTTGACAGTATAACACCCTGACACAAAAAAACTAGGAAGACACATCATTGGTCACGTTCGTAATGACCTTTTCCTCATTAATGGTCCACACGTCGCAGGTCGCATCTCCATCAACATTCCCAATCGCAACTGCCGTAAAACCTAATGCACTCACAGCATCTAAATTCGGGTCGGTACAACCAGGAGGTAATGTTCCAAGATTGGCATTGCCGATTTTATAAAAATATCGTTGCGAGGACCCACTCATGGCAAATCCAATCGCGTTAAAATCATCTATATATCCATTATTTTCAGCGAAATAGGCAATTTGTGCAGTATGGATTGCCACCAAATTGCTTTTTGCCTCTGTTTGCTTGGCTTTGGCTTGGTAACGCAAAAAATTGGGTATGGCTATGGTCGCCAAAATTCCAATAATTGCCACCACAATCATCAGCTCAGTTAAACTGAAGCCTTTTTGGTCATTGAGTTGATTTAGCATTCTAGAAACCTCCAAGGAGGGAATCCCTCCAACAGATTGTTGCATAGTCCTCACCATCGGATGATGGTACACCTGGTCTTCTCAAGTAGCCAGGGTCCGGTGACAATCAACACGACCTCAATGACGGCAATGAATCTGCGACAAATGCCACTAAACTCATACAACGGACCTTCTTGGTGACACCAAGCATGGAAGGGCCTTATTGTCCTGCAATGCAGATAAAAAAAAGGCGTGACTATTTGATCGCCAAAAAGAAACTAAATCTTAAGAATCCGCGGCTGAAAATGATTCAGACCCTACACTAAATCAGATAAGACGCCCACCCCGCCCCCCAAAATAATCGGGAAGTTCCTCATGATATATGTATTGGCTCGCCCAAAAGGCTAAATGCCTGGAAAGGTGAGAGGCTAGGGGGTCAAGGTAGACTGGTGGGAAAGGGTAGGAATAGGTTCCCCAAAACCGACGTCACGAAACCGCTTTCCCAGCGTCGCATTTGTTGAATCGAGTTGCAGTGAATGAAGCCAGGCCTCCCGCGCCTTATCTCGCTCATCTTGCCTTAAGAAAATATCCCCCAAATGCTCATAAATCACTGGATCATCCGACACTAAAGAGACCGCTCGCTGAATCGTTACCAGTGCCTCATCAATTCGATCCAGTTTATAGAGGGCCCAAGCTAAACTATCCACGTAATACCCGTTATCCGGTTTTAATGCGACGGCACGTTGAATAAGAGACAAGGCCTGATCTCCATTGATGCCACGATCGGCATAACTATACCCCAAATAATTCAAAGCGTCCGCATGCTCAGGATCCAACTCCAGAGTCTTTTCCATCTCTCGGACCACTTTATCAAAATGGTTTAATTTGTCATAGACCGTGCCTAAATTAAAATGCAGTTCGGCATTTGAGGGATCCTGGCGAATACCCTCCTCCAACCTGGCCTTTGCCTTCTGATACTCTTCCATTTGAAAATGGGTTAACCCCAACAATAAATACGGTTCTGGCCGCTTAGGACTGAGGTTAACGGCCTGATCCAAATATGAAAGCGCTTCTTGGTTGCGTTTCAATCGATAGGACACAAAACCTAAATGCAGAATACTATCGAAAAAAGTGGAGTCGATTTTGACATTAGCTTGATACGCTTGAATTGCGCGGTCATAGTCTTTCATTTCCTCATACAACAACCCCAGAAAATCCCGAACGCGCAATTCGTTAGGTCTCACCAGCAAGATCGCATTCAACTCCTCGATTGCAGCAGGGAAATTCCCCATTTCACCATAGATCTGAGCCTTAAGAACCTGTGCATGTAAATCATCTGGATTTTGCTGGAGAAAGTAATCTAAATGGCTCAATGCCTTGTCCGTGTTATGTTGGCCAATATACAGCCGAACCACACGCAACCGGAATTCCCGATGATGCGGATTAACCTCATTCAGATAATGCTCCAATAGTTCAATGGCCTGCTGAGGCTCCTCTCCTTCTTCTGCTATGGCGACTAACTTTAGATACGCCCTTTCAAAGGATGCATGAAGGGCAACGGCTTCCTGGAAATGCGCCTTCGCTTCCTGTTTCGTTTTGGCTTCCAGAGCAATCACCCCCAAATAATAATGCGCTTCAGCGGAGCCAGGCACATGAACTAATAAATCATGGAAGACCGCTTCAGCCATCTGAAATTCTTTGATATTTAGCAGAAGGGTGCCATGAGAAATGTATATACGTTCATCCTGGGGAAAGTGTCGTTCCCCTTCAGTCAAAATCTCCAAGGCCCGTCCCGTGTCCCCTCCACCAGCAAAGATCTTCGCCAAATCAAAAAACATCGCCGCCTGAGAAATCTCCGCCACAGGAATTTGCCTTGCTAAATCCACGGCTGCCGTCATTTGGGCCATAGAGAAGTGGAGCTTGGCCAGGCGGAATTTTAAGAATATTGAATTCTTATCAAAGGCCAAACCCGCTTGATATTCCTCTAAAGCCGTTGTGGCATCATTATTCAACTCGGCTAGGGAACCACGAAGGAAGTGATAATAGGCTTGGGGGTGAGAAGCTTCTCGCGTGACGATGGACGCTTCCTGCCCATTCAGAGTTGGTGGGGGGGCCGTCCCGCAGGATACCACCAATAGCGGAATTCCCCACAAGAGCGTTCTCACACGCCCCAACCATATTGGAAATGTCTGGCCTGAACGAATATTCATAGCTTGCACACTTGTAGAGTTCATAAACCATCCCTCAACAGGTCATTATACTATACCAGCCCGTCTCTCTCTCGTTAAGTTATTAAATTTGGCATACCGGTCATGAAATTGCAGATCCACTTCTCCAATGGGCCCATTCCGATGTTTTCTCACCAGGATTTGTGCAATGCCTTTCTCTTCAGTATCAGGCTCATAGACCTCTTCACGATAGATAAACATCACCACATCCGCATCTTGCTCAATTGCACCCGACTCGCGCAAATCAGCCAGTACGGGTATGGGAGGCTTTCGATTTTCCACGGCCCGGCTCAACTGGGAAAGGGCAATCACAGGAATATTCAATTCTTTCGCCAATCCTTTTAAAGCCCGAGAAATATCGGAAATTTCCTGCTGGCGGGATTCTGAATCTCCTCGCCCTTCCATCAGTTGCAAATAATCGACCACCAGGAGATCCAATCCATGTTCGGCTTTCAAACGTCGAGCCTTCCCTCGCATTTGCTGAAGCGTCAAATTTCCAGAATCATCAATGAAAATCTTTGCCTGCTCCAGCCGACTCGCTGCCTCAGTTAAGGCCACCCAATCATGTTTAGTTAACTGCCCAGTCCGGAGAGCATGAGAGTCTAACAGAGCCTGAGAACTCAGCATGCGCAAAACCAGCTGTGCCCGAGACATTTCTAAACTAAAAATGCCGACCACCGCATTGGAACGAAGTGAAGCATATTCGACCATGCCTAAGGCCAAGCTGGTCTTCCCCATACTCGGTCTACCCGCCACAATAATTAAATCGGATGGTTGAAGCCCCGCCAGCATATTATCCAGGTCCGTAAACCCGGTCGGCACTCCGGTGATCCGCTCTTTTCGACTATACAACCGGTCAACAATCTCAACGCTGTCTTTAATGATACTACTGACGGGCGCAAACGTTCCTCCCAAATGCCCCTGGGCCAATCGAAAAATTTCCCGTTCGGCAAATTCAAGGAGTTCATTCGTCCCCGTCGTCCCCTCATAGCCTCGCATGACCACCTCGGTGGCGGTTCGAACGAGGCCACGAAGCAAGGATTTATCTCGAACAATATTACTGTGATACCGAATATTGGCGGCACTGGGAACCACTTGCACGATTTCCGCAATATATGAAGCGCCTCCTATTTGGTCGAGTTCGCCGGTCCCTCGCAAATAGTCTGTCAGGGTAATTTGATCGACAGGCTGATTCCGTTCTGACAATGCCACCATGCCGCGATACACGATCCGGTTTCCCGTTCGATAAAAATCGTCCTCCGACAAGACTTCCATCGCCCGATTCAGCGCAGCATTATCAAGGAGAATCGCTCCCAGGACGGATTGTTCCGCTTCTAGGTTTTGAGGAGGAACCCGGACCTCTGATGCTTCAGACATTGCCATGGCTAAATGCTTGTAACCGTTGGGGAAGTTCTTGAACTGACATCCGAGTTCGCCGAGGTTTTTGAGAAGAAGAGGTGAATTCTAACAAGAGCACTGATTGCGGGGTGCGGGTCTTTTCTTCAAAAATCATTGCACAGGGCACCCCTCGACGCCGAGCAACAGTCGTTACCCAATTCAAAGCAGACTTTGGAGAACCCTCTATCATTTCTTCAATCACACAAACCCCGGCCCCGCGTAATCGTTGGGCAAGGGCAAAGGATGCCTCCGTTTGATGAGGAGAAGCAAAAATTCTCACAGGCTTCAACCCGTTGCCGCCCACCTGTCCTCCACGTTCCAAGGCGGAAAACACGCGGTCCAAATCCAACCCCAATCCAATAGCGGGAAGGTCTCGCCCAAACCGACCAACCAAATGATTGTAACGCCCTCCTCCACCAATTTCACTGCCGAACGTAGAGGTAAAAACATCAAACACAACGCCATCGTAATAGTCAAAACCACGAAATTCGCCAAGATCCAAAAGAATGTGATCTTGCACTCCGTTGGTTTTCAATTGCCGATATACCTGCGCCAGGCGTTGTAAGGGCTTGAGCAATTGCGAATCCTTCCCAGCGATACGCATTCCCCATTCCAGCACTTCGTCTCGGCCGTACCGTTCGGGGACCTGCAGAATATCTCTCACCTTAGATCTAGATAATCGTTCAGTCTCTAAAATCTGTTCCAGTCGAGGAAGGTCTTTGTGAGCCGCCGCAACTTCTGCCTGCTTTCGCCCACTCGGAGACAACCCTGATTGGGCCAAGAGGGCTTTAAAAAATCCGACATGACCGAGAGAAATCTTCCATTCTGGCAACCCAATCCGTTCCAGAAGTCCCGCCAGTAACGTCACGACCTCCGCATCACTTTGAGAAGTATCAATGCCAATCTGTTCAAACCCGACCTGAAATACTTCACGGTCCCGCCCCCGATGCTCCGGTTCATACCGAAAAACCGTGGTCCGATAGGAAAATCGCAAGGGTAGAGCCTCTCCACCAAGCCCCATGGCCACCATCCTGGCAATTTGAGCCGTGGCATCAGGTCGCAAAACCAAAATTCTGCCTGAAGCCGAATCCGCAAATTTATAGCATTTCTCTAAAATCTCAGGAGCCAAGCCCACGGCTAGTACATCAAGGTACTCAAAGGTAGGTAGAATGATTTCCTGATAGCCCCAGGTTGACAGATGAGCCACCAATTGATCTTCCAACCTCCGAACGCTTTGCGCCGTATGGGGAAGTAATGTAGCTGTACCAATGGGGATAAGCGAACGGAGTGGTTTCATGAAGCGTATGGAAAGAGAATCTACCAACTCCAGCCATTTGGCCGAAGTAGCCCGCAGACAGGAACCGTCAAGCTAGCTGAGATCAACCATGCGAACGGACAGAATATCTTTCTCTTTCTTGAGAAGATCCAACACGGTGGAAGCTAGGGGGGCATCCAGACCAATAATCAGAAGAGCCGATGCACCGCGCTCACCTCTGGCACATTGCATCCTGGCAATATTGACATCATGCTGGCCCAAGATCTGACCAACCATGCCAATCACCCCAGGCCGATCCACGTTATCGATCAAAATCATTTGGCCTTCCGAGACCACCTCGACCTGGAATTGATTTATTTCGACAAATCGCGGTTCCTGACGATGGAAGAGCGTTCCACCCAGGGAATTCGTATGGGAACCGGCTTCGACTTTGATCCGGATTAAACTGGAGAAGTCTCCGGCATCACTACTTTTCACTTCCTTTACTTCAATGCCACGTTCTTTTGCTACTACAGGGGCATTCACGTAATTGATGACATCTTCCAAAATAGGAGAGAGAAGCCCCTTTAACACCGCAACGGTCACGGGTGCCACGGCAAGTTGAGCCACTTCCCCAAAATACTCAACGGTAACGGATTTAATACCTCCATCTAATAATTGGGCCTGAAATCGGCCCATGCGCTCGGCCAAGACCAAATACGGCTGCAGTTGGGGAAGCGCTTCAGGTGCCACCGACGGAACGTTCACAGCCCCTCGGGCAATGCCTCGCTTGAAATAATCGACGAATTGCTCCGCAATACCAATCGCCACATTCTCTTGAGCTTCTTCTGTAGAAGCACCTATATGAGGGGTGCAGATAAAGTTATCAAGAGCCATGAGAGGATGCTTGGGATCCACTGGCTCGTTTTCAAACACATCGAAGGCTGCCGCGGCAACTTTTTGAGATTTCAGCGCTTCACATAAATCCTGTTCATTAATGATGCCGCCTCTGGCACAATTCACGATCATGACGCCATCTTTCATCTTTGCTATTGTC
This sequence comes from Nitrospirota bacterium, assembly GCA_029864405.1. GTDB lineage: Bacteria > Nitrospirota > Nitrospiria > Nitrospirales > UBA8639 > Nitrospira_E. The sequence continues at coordinate 17,506 of JAOTTP010000004.1, read as the reverse complement.
TCGGTGTTAATGAGGCCTCTCGTTTCATTGGTCAAGGGCGTATGAACCGATATCACATCAGAACGATGAAACAGCTCATCTAACTCCACCACTTCAATCCCCATCTGCTTGGCCCGCTCAACGGCCAAATAGGGATCGTATCCGATCACATTCATGGACCATCCCTGGGCCAATTTTGTAACATACGATCCAATCTGCCCTAACCCCACCAATCCCAATGTTTTATTATAGAGTTCAGTTCCCATGAACCGGGTTTTTTCCCATTTGCCTGCCTTCATGGACATGGTCGCCTGCGGAATCTTCCGACTCATCGAAGCAATCATCGACATCGTGTGCTCCGCAGTGGTAATCGTATTCCCGCCTGGAGTATTCATGACCACAATCCCACGGCGGGTTGCCGCCTCACTGTCAACATTATCCAAACCGGTTCCGGCACGCCCCACAATGCGAAGACGAGTCCCCGCCTCAATCACGTCTTTAGTGACTTTGGTTGCCGACCGAACAACTAAACCCTCATATTTGGGAATTTCTTGAAGCAATTCCTCTTTCGTGAGTTTGGTTTTCACATCCACAGAGAATCCTGCCCGCTCTAAGACCTCAACTCCTTTAGGGGAGAGGCTGTCACTCACTAAAATATTCATAGTATCTCCAATAGGGGAGGCCCCACTTTAATTCGCACGAAGTAACATTGAGCACTTTTGCCCTTCTTAGGTCATCTCTTCACAATTCCAGAGAGACTCTCACGCTTTTCATCCCACTCCACGGACATCCCTAAGAGTGTTATTGCCAAACATATCGTCACTGTAGGGGCGAGTCATTCGAAACTGGTACGTCCGGAGAGACGTTAGGCTTTGCGTTTCTCGAAATCCGCCATAAAGTCAATTAACGCATCAACACCAGCTTCAGGCATCGCGTTATAAATACTGGCGCGCATTCCACCAACCGAACGATGGCCTTCGAGTGTTGTTAATCCTGCCTCTGTCGCTCCTGTAAGAAACGCTTTATCCAAATCCGGATTGGCCAAGACGAAGGGGACGTTCATCCAGGAACGAGAGGCCTTTTCTACCGGATTTCGGTAAAATTCTGACCCATCAATAGCCGCATAGAGCTTACCGGCCTTCCGTTGATTGATGACACCCATCGCCGGAAGGCCACCTTGCTTTTTTAACCATTTAAATACCAAACCGGCCATATACACAGCATAGGTTGGCGGTGTATTCAACATAGAATCCGCTTCTGCTTGTTTGGCGTAATCATACACGCTTGGGGTAATGGCCAAAACATTCCCTATGAGATCGTCACGCACAATGACCAAGGTCAAACCAGCTGGACCAATATTTTTTTGTGCGCCCGCATAAATAATTCCAAAACGATTGACGTCAATTGGACGCGATAAAATGGTGGATGAAAAATCACCAACTAACGGCACCGCACCGGTATCTGGCACCCAGTGGAATTCCACCCCACCGATCGTTTCATTTGGCGTGTAATGCACATACGCCGCATCCTGACTTAATGCCCAACGTTCAAACGCCGGAATACTGGTAAAGCTATCGCTTTCGGAAGATGCCGCAACATTGACCGCACAATATTTTTTTGCATCGCTAATAGCTTTTTTGCCCCACGCACCAGTCAAAATGTAATCAGCTTTAGTTTTCCCACGGAGGATATTCATGGGAATGGTGGCAAATTGCGTTGAAGCCCCGCCTTGCAAAAAGAGCACTTTATAATTACCAGGCACCCCCAATAAATCACGCACATCTTGCTCGGCCTCTGCAGCGACTGAGACAAACTCCTTGCCACGATGGCTCATCTCCATAATCGATGCACCAGCACCATGCCAATCAGGCAATTCCGCTTGAGCTTGTTTTAACACCGTTTCCGGCAACATTGCCGGGCCAGCACTGAAGTTATACAACCGCGACATTATAGGACTCATCCTCCATTATGTATGACGACACTCATTGACGACGTAATTTGTAAAAACACCCACTCTACCACTGTGAAAAAAGAGGGTACGCTAGCACAGGGTCCTAGACCAGTCAAGAAGAGCACGGAACCTTGTTATTCCAATTTTGGATGCCCTACAATGACCCGCGGTTAAAGAACGCTCGCATGGATTTTCAAAAAGGTTGGAGAACAACTTGGGAACACAAACAGGTCTGAGATTGGAACAGCGAGGGGATGGGAATTACTATAGAGTCATCCTCCACATCGGGAGTACGTTTATCCCCATTAGTGATGAGATTATTGAGGAATTGAGAACACATACCGCGCTCACGCCTGATCAATTTTTTCCGATTTTCGTCAACAAGGTGGGATACTCATCCTACTTACAGGAACAGATACGCCAGGAAGTACGAAACACTGGGGACCTCAATCCTCAAATGTCGGTCATTCAACAGTTCTTTCGGCAGGAATAACTTCACACCCCTTCCGAAGAATGCCGTATACCGATTCGCCCACTGCTGCAATCTGACCTATCCAAGCAATTTATCCATAAAATTGAGAATTCGCATCCTCCGGTCGGGGTCTTTTTCTAAAGACAATGCCCGTTGGTAATGCTGCACCGCCAGTTCAGGTTTGCGCTTTTCTTCATAAATCCGACCGACCCCAAAAGTGGCTTGCGCATCATTGGGATTCGCTACTAGGGCTCGGCTGAAATAATCCATCGCAAAATCGTCTTGCCCCTTGTCATATAAAAACCAGCCGATCGCGGTCGCGGCCGGAGCAAAGTTCGGTTCCAGCCGAAGGGCTTCTTCGTACTGTCGTTTAGCTAAATCCAGTCGCCCTTTGTTTTCATAAAGACTTCCCAAGGCGAAATGGACTTCAGCATCATTGGGAACAATCTGCAACGCCTTTTTATATTCTTCAATCGCCGGTTCCAACTTACCTTGTTCGGCCAAGGCACATGCTAGATTGGTATGTCCAAATGGATCATCGGGACGGAGCTTCAAGACTTCACGATATTGCGGAATGGCCATTTCCAACTGCCCCTGGCCCTGGTAGGCCACTCCAAGCTTCAGGCGAGCCGCCACATAGGAAGGGTCTCGCTTAATTGCTTCGCGGTAGGCTTTAACGGCTTGATCGATGCGGTCTTTGACCTGATAAATCTGCGCCAAAAAAAAGTATGGATAGGGAGAGTGGGGAGCCAAAGCTCCTACTTGTTCATAACTGACAACCGCCTCCTCCAGCCGTCCGGATTGCGTATAGAACACTCCTTCAAATAACAAGAAATTCGGCTCATCCGATCGCTGACCCCGCAAACGCGCCATCCACTCCTGAATCAATTGCACATCGGCCTGTTCTCCAAAAGCCCGAGGATAGACCTGCCACGCTTCGGCAAAATCCCCCCGCAACATGCACACGACATTCAACGCGAAATACGGCAAAGGCCCGCACTCAGCTTGCTCAGACCAACGTCGTGCCTCCTCATAGACGACATCCCATTCACTTTGGCGAATGGCGTCATTGATCACACGTTCATACTCCACACTCATGCCCACATCCTTTGATCAAGTTGCATGCAGAGCCCATTCGCTATCGCGTCAGCGAATCTTCAATATCGGGCGACGTGGCCTCCATGAGGCTTCCAAGATACGGATGGCGCTCAAGCATCTTTTGTTTCATAAGCCAGGCCACGGTTCGATACGACCAATGACCCTTCACCCCGGACCGTAATTTAGCAATATACTCAACTTCCGCAAAATCCATTTTAAACAAACAGCGAACACGGAACCCAAACGGAATGGCATAGAGGGCCGCCTCCTGATTGCTGACGCGCAACCGCTCAATATCCAGTTGCACCGCATCCATGGCCTGCCGATACTCTCTCTCCACTCCGGCGTCAGCCAAAACCGACGGCACCTCATACCCATGAATCGTCGTAAAGTTTTGCTGAATCTGCTGACAACGTCGATGCCGGTGCATATCCCGCCATCCACCGATATCCATCAGAATATCAAAGACAAATGCATACCCGGATCGAAATTCCTTTATCAAGTCGTCATGGGGGCCACGACCGCGAAGCGCGGCATCGACCACTTCCTGTTTCTCTTTCTCTGACCACTGTCGCACCCATTCGAGGAGAACACGATAGGGGGCATGACTCACCCGGTACACCAGCGTCGTTACCAATTCATCCAAGGGCGCATGCGGCTCAAGCAAATCAACCGGTTGATCCTTGCCTTTCCACGCTTGCGGATCATCATAACCGGCCTTTTTGAGTCGTCCCTTCACCTGGCGAAGCACATCCCGGTACACCGAACCTTGATACTCGTTTGGCCCCGCATACCGGGCTAAGGTCGCCGCCAAGGGCTCCAACCCTTTGGTCTCTTCTTGCTGCAACTCCGCCCACACCGTTGAAGGTGATTTGGCACACGCATCCTTCAGGTCTTCGCCAATCCCCTGCAATTCCGGCAATTGAGCAGACAACAAACGAGTGATTTGCTTTTCCAATGTGCGAATACTCACAACCTGCCCCACATTCGTCTTGGCCGCCAGCGGAAGCAGATAGCGAATCACATCATAGGTTCGAGCACCGATGGTCCGATCATAATCTGCCGGTTTCATACTCTCCGGCCGTGGATACCGATTAGCCAGATGGGTGTGGATCGGATCTTTCAACAACCGATAAATGTTATAGAGACTGCCAAGAATGCCGCGATATTCGCCTTCTATTTCGGTATTGGCAATCTCGTTGGGCATGTAACACCCGCCTGCCGCAAAGTTTTGATAGCGGCTGGATTTGGCCTGCCCATCCCACAGCGGTTCATCTTCAAGGCGAATGGCCGCTAGTTCCGATATCTGTTCAAAGCACACCGTCGCGTGACCCAAATCGGCAATCGAGCCATGTCCATAGGCAAAATAAAACTGCTCCCAAAACTTTTCGGAGGAGTGGGAATGGACCCATCGCAGACTATCCTCAATAGAATCCGGCGAACGGCTATATCGGGCCAGGGCATAGGCAGATTTTTCAGGCGGCATCGGCGCCAGAGCAATCACTTTTCGATCTCGTTGTTCGTCACTCATCTGCTTAATCCTTCCAACTCGTCCCTAAAAAGCACACTCGACAAAGAGGCAGGCAACACTATAGTCAGACAGCAGGCACATCTCAAGTCATGCGTTTTCTCTTCGCCTGGCATACTCCCAGGACCTTGAAAGTGGCTGACACCTACACTACACTCCCCCGGAGTTCCAGGGAATTATCCAATCCTCAATGAATATTTCTGATCGACAATCCATGCATGGTCAATGGTCCTCCCGATGGACCTTCATCCTCGCGGCCACAGGCGCGGCCGTGGGCTTGGGCAATATTTGGAAATTTCCCTACCTCACAGGACAAAACGGAGGGAGTGCCTTTGTTCTGATTTATATCGTCTGCGTGGCAGCCCTGGGGGTTCCCTTGATGATGGCCGAAATTTTGTTGGGCCGGAGAGGACGCTCCACCCCGATTCGTTCAATGCAAGTGCTGGCGGAAGAAACCAACACCACCCAATGGTGGCAAATTGTCGGTTGGTCCGGCACTCTGGCTGGCATGTTGATTCTGTCCTACTACAGTGTCATCGGTGGATGGACGCTGGCGTATATTTTTAAATCAGCCGCCGGGACCTTTAGCGGAACGTCAGGCCAATTTGCCGCCGAGACCTTTAGCAGTTTTGTGGGGAGCGGGACCACTCTCTTCATTTGGCACACGGTGTTTATGGTGTTGACCATGACCGTCGTGGCAGGCGGAGTGCAGGGCGGTTTGGAAAAAGCGATTCAGCTTCTCATGCCAACCCTTTTTTTTCTTCTGCTCCTGATGGTGGCCTATAGCATGACCACCGGATTTTTTGGTAAGGGCTTGGAATTTCTCTTTACGCCGGATTTTAGCAAATTGACCGGCGCTAGCATGCTGACGGCCATGGGACAAGCCTTTTTCAGCCTCAGCCTGGGTATGGGCACTATCATGATCTATGGTTCGTATGTCCCCAAGGACACCTCGATTGCCAGCACCTCAATCATCATCGCCCTAGCCGACACCCTCGTCGCCCTATTAGCCGGTATGGCCATCTTCCCAATCGTGTTTGCAAACAATTTGGAACCAGGCTCCGGTCCTGGGCTCATTTTCCAAACACTGCCCGTCGCGTTTGGCAACATGCCCGGCGGCCTCGCCTTCGGTTCGCTCTTTTTCATTCTCCTGCTTGTGGCCGCCTGGACTTCGTCGATCTCTTTGATCGAACCCCTGGTCACGTGGCTCATTGAGACCTTTGGAATATCGCGAATCAGGGCTTCGCTGTATTCAGGGATAGCCACTTGGCTGTTTGGACTCGGAACAGTCTGGTCATTCAACTGGTGGGCCGAACTCAAATTCTTCGGACTGACCTTCTTTGATCTGCTGGATTTCGTAACGTCCAATCTCATGCTCCCCCTCGGTGGAATTCTCATTGCCCTATTTGCCGGGTGGCTCATGAAAGCCGAAAGCACCAAAGCCGAACTCAACATCCACAATCCCACCCTCTACTTTGCCTGGCAGGCACTCGTACGTTACATCGCGCCGGTGGCTGTGTTTATTGTCCTCCTCAACGCTATCGGCCTTCTTTAGCTGACAGGGCGACGACTCTTCGTGATCATTCCCGCACACATGAGACAGCCATCCTGAACTTTCCAGCGAATATGGATCAAGAATTCCGGATACCAAACCGACAAGACTCCTTAACGAAAGGAGAATCTATCATGAGTGAAATTTCGTCATTAGCGGCTGCCAACTTCCTCAACCAAGCTGCGCTGCCGCTCATTCAAGCCGCCAGGGTACCCCAGGGCAATCCGTCATCATCTGCTTCAACCCAAGACACGGTATCGCTTTCCTCGGAAGCCAAAACACTTCACGCCCACCACAAGTAGCCTCATCTTGAAAGTTGCCTAAGGAAACCAGAATGTTCAAGCCAGGGACGGCATCGAACATTTTACGCCCTCTCTTTGAACCATCCATACTTCTTGCCTAATGATTCAGGTGAATAACTGGCAAGAATCCTTTCATCTCTGTCTGTCATTCCACGGGATTTAAGACCGGATTCAGTTCCAGAAAACTGTCCATCCAGCCAAAGTGAAGCCGGGTCGAGCCACTGCCTGCAGCGCGGCTCCACACCGGCACCCCGCAAGCGGGGCTTATATATTCGGTAACCCAACAAAATTCCACTTTGATGTTCCCTGACCCAAATAGCCCCGAGACCACCCACCAGCCCGCGGAATCGACCTAAAACGCTGGTCTCTATTTGTCCGCGCGTTCACACAGCAGGTTTCACTGGAAACCGTTCCAATTTCATAGTGCAATTTTTTTGTGAAACATCACAGCTTGGTCACCCTTCAGAAACTAGAAATTCTTTTTGGTAGACGGAAGGAAATTTTTTTTGAAGATTGAGAAAAATTCCTGCTACAAATACGATCTGCGTCAGGTCTTTTGAGGAGGTGTGCCCTGATCAAGCTGGGTTGACTGATCCGGGAGGAGAGGTTGCTCTGAGAGATGAGCCAGTTGATTCGCCCGGTTGATGAGTTTATCTAACTCGCGGACGGCCAAAGACAGTCGCGTGAAGGGATCTTTCCCAGCTTTCTTGGATGGCGTGTTCAGAGATAGAGGAGAAGATTTCATTTTTTATGACCTCAATAGTCTAAAGGATTGTAACCCTTTAGAATAAAAAGTTCATTGAATTATTGATTTCAATTATGAGAAATTCCTGCTCATTATTGGAGTTTAATGAAATACAACCAAGGGAAGTTGGCGAAACTTGAGGCTGAATGAGGACCAACTTGCAAATGATCTGGCCTACTCATCTGAATAAATTCTCTACAAACAAAAGGAAATTTAATGTTTAAGGGATTAAAAAGGGAACAATACTTCATTGGGATGACTGGTGCGCTGTTCATCCTCCTTATGTTTGGAACAGCTTGGGGTACGGATCTCAATGCCCGCAATCGTGTGACCAAGGGCACCCTCGAATTCGGACTGCTCACGGGGTTTTGGCAGGGAAATAATATCTTTGGCAACGAGCCATCGGCCAATCGCAGCGCCGTCTATGTTCTGCCTCAATTGGGTCAGGTATTGACGGGTGAAATTAGTTCAGGATGGACAGCGGGAAATGTGGAACTCCTCATTGAACCGTTGGCCGCACACTACTATGAACCATTCAGCGCTTCAGCGTTCGGAGGCTCGCTAGTGGTGAAATATAATTTTCTTAATTTTGGACGGTGGATGCCATTTTGGGACGGCGGGGCAGGTATGCTGTGGACCGATCTGGGCCCTCGGATTCCCGAACAAAGCACGCAATTTAATTTCGTCCTCCAAACGGGTCCAGGCATGTCATATTTTATGACGGAGCACATGGCGGTGACCGTTGGGGTTCGTTTCCATCATATTTCGAATGCGGGGATTGGTGAACGAAATATAGGTTTGAATGCCTGGCTTCTCAATGTCGGCGTATCCTTTTTTACACCGTGAGACATCTGGGTGCAGTTTATGAAATCCCTGCCGAAAACTTTACGCACGGACTCTGTTTGGGAGCAAATGCTTCAGCATCTTCCCACGGGACCGTGACGGTAGGCCGAGACCACCACGCTTTGGAGAGGGACCGCTGTCGGCCTTACACGACGCCATCGTTAACATAATGCTTCCCCTCACATTTCGAGCAGCTCGCCCTACCGCATACTCCACCCGAGAGATGAGGGAAGAAGGAAGCAATATCTAAATACGAACACGCGACTGCACGCCCTACCTATCAAAAACGACACGATCTATATACAAAAGGAATTCATAATTCTGGAGAGCTTTCCGCCCAAATGAGGGGAGTGAACCATTTCCAATTTTTTTAGGGCCGAAACGAATTCAACAGTACTTGACCCACTTGCGACTGAAAACCTTCATGACAATAGTTGTCTTTAGGGGTCAAAGATAATTTATGGAGGTTAAACCAACGACCCGAAATGCGGACCCCATTGAGAAGCGAGTGCACGGCCGGCCTTCATAAGATTTTCCTCTTCCCGAAAATTTAGAGGTGAAAAGGTACGCACTCTTCGAAGATTGTCCTGTAATTCTTTTGGCGTGGCCATTCCGATGACCGCACACGTGACCTGTGGCACACTCAAGGCATAGCGAAAAGCCAAATCTAAATGTGAGATGGGCATCAAGCAATGGCTCAGGCCGATCTCTTCGGGTTTCTGTCCTCCTCCAAAAACTTTCATGGCAATCAGGCCCAAATTCAAGCGATTGGCGACCGTCCACACTCGCTCTTCAAAATTGTACGTATGTCGATCAGCAAAGTTTACGACATTGAGCAGAACATCGACCTCATAGCGTTGAATGGCTTCGGCAAACCTTCCAGGCCGATTATGGCCGGACAACCCAATGAACTTGGTCAATCCCAATGTTTTAGCTTTGACCATAGCAGCGTAAGCCCCCTTGCGACTGAACACCACAGCGGGATCCATTTTGTCAGCTCCCAGACTATGCACAAAGACCAAATCCGCATAATCAGTTTGAAGCTCTTTGAGATTGCGCTCTAATAGTTTCAGAGCGCCATCATAGGTAGGGTCATAACATTTCGTGACTAAAAAAATTTCTTGCCGCCTCGTCTTCAGCAAATGGCCCAATTGTTCCTGGGCTTTCCCATACCCCGCAAATGCAGGGGCCGTGTCAAAATATTTCACGCCCGCATTGAGGGCTGCCTCGAATAAGTGCAGGGCCTCGCGATGAGTCAGCCGTTTCCCTGCTTGCGCAGTTCCAAACCCGAGAATCGGCAAGGAGATCCCGGTTTTTCCCAAAACGCGTGTCGGCAGAGTCATGGTCACGCTTCCTATTACAATTGATCTAGACCAGAAAACCCAATCAGCTCCAAATATTCAAACTCTTTTGACTTGTTGGTCAACCCTCACGGGTAAATTCGTGAGGGAAAAGTGCCTCACCTACCATCCCACTGTTCCAATAGGACCTTTGAAAGGACCGACAATCTCCTTGGTCACCCACCCACCATACAAGCCGCCCAGTTGGGGCGACACACGCTCCTCGTTGACATAGCATTCCACGCGGCCGGGATAGAAGGAAAAATATCCGGCGATGGATTCAAATTCCGGATAAGGATGAGGATACACCCAGGCCACCGGGGCAACTTCCTTATTCGCTCCCCCCAGTGCCCAATACTGGGCGGTCCCTTTCCATTCACAGACCGAGGAAGCGCCCGTGAGGACCAGACCCGAGACATCCACATCACCGGGAGAGAGATAAAAGGTTGGGGGACTGGCCGTCTCCAAAATTCGAAACGTGGAGCAAGAATCTGCCAAAGGCTTCCCCTGCATGCGGACTACTACTCGACGATAGTCAGGCACGAGGGAGGGAGGCCTCGGATAATCCCAAACAGATTCCTGCCCAGAAGATGGCTTTTGCGCAAATGGTGGTCTTTCCTGTCCCCGGTATTGCCATTTGGAACGCGCCACCCGAATCCATTCAGGTAATTTCTGAGTCATGGGGTCCCAGGAATTTTCGGAAAAGTGCAAAGAAAATCATATTAATAGGTACATCATTCAATGGTCAGAATGGCCCAAGACGCCCATAGGATAATCAACAGTTCCCCATGAGGAGAAAACCCAGAACTGCGAGAAGAATTTTGTACCACATATTAGGAGTTATGGGGTAAGTCAAAGACCCTGCTAGGACTGGCTTAAACGGCCACTCCCCCACTTCCGATAGCTTGCATACCGGCTTCTCGATCAAACTCCAAGGTGCTTCTTACTGTCCTCTCCAACCAAACCCTGTATGTCCTGAATCAATCCTTGCAGTTTCCTGGAGAAATGTGTCCGCTGATCGCGTGTAAGAATCCCATCAATTTTCAAGACCACCTTTTTAACTCCTTCACGCCATTCCCTTGAGGCCACGAGGTAGTCGGCCGTCGCACCGGTCTTAGGGTCGGCCAACCAATGATAGAGCCCCTGCTCCAGAGTAACCGGATCGTGAGATGAATAAAGAAGTTCAAGCAACCTGTCTTGCCGGCCCCTCCGATGGGCAAACCACACATCCGAAGTATCCGGAACTTCTTCGATCCATTGCCGAATGTGAATTTCTTGATCCACCAACAACTCTCCCAGCCAAGAGGTAAGCGTTTGCAATGTTGATGCGATACGTCTCTGTAACCGAACTTCTGATTCCTTCCCGATCTCGGATACGAGTCGTCGATGCTCTTGCTCCAACACGTCTTGGAGGTGCCGTATTTGGGCAGGGGTGACAGTGGATAAGAATATCGCACCCGGCGGAGAGGCTTGTTTGGCGAGATGAACCCGAAAGTGTTCAACCGATGCGAAGATGCTCTCCAGTTCTGCCTGACTCAGCCCATTTTCCCAAGATTGATCTATTTGACCGAGAAATTGAGCATACTGGGGAAGTTGTTGGTGACGGTGCCATACATGAAATTTCTTAATCTCTCGGTCCAAATAGTCTTCTTGAAACGAAGAAAGATCGAAATAGCTATCCAGTTTCCACAGCAGAATCCAATCAGCCGTGGAATACGTGAATTGGAACGCACTGCAGGAAACAAGCAAGGGCCACAGAAGCAGAAGCCTCAAAAACCCTTGCCGATAGGACCGATGAGGAGAAGCCAAATCTTCCATCGTTGCCCCATACAAATAACCGGTTCAGTCACGGAAAACCAATCAATATTTCAACCTGACCGTTCACCTGAAATCAGCAATGAGTTTGCTCCGTGTGTAACTTTCAACAAACGGAATCCAAATTCAAAGGGAAAAAAGGCGGGCCACGGCTGCTGGGCTCAATGGAGCCATTTTAGGCCGGAAAGGCCAAAGTCCGTTCGATGTCCGCACGGATTTCTTCAGAAAGGGGAACGACATCGGACGAATACCGGGCAATCACTTTGCCGGTACGATCAACGAGAAACTTTTCGAAATTGTACCGGACCTTTTTATCAACAGGGCCTTGGGTCGTTAAATAGATAAAGAGAGGGTGCTGATCCCTCCCTCGCACGCGGGTCTTGGCCAACAAAGAAAAGTCCACACCAAATTGTGTTGTGGCGAAGAGGGCAATCTCCTCATTGGTCTCGAGTTCCTGACTGCCAAAATCATTAAGAAGGTAAGGCCGAACATTCCAAACCTTCAGGTTGATAGTCACGATAAAGTTTCTGCAAATCCCTGAATTGTCCTGTATGCCCGCAACGACCGGCCGTATTCACAATGAGAAGAACCTTCCCCGGAAATTGTTGTAAAACCATCGACTGAGCCGACACATCAAAAAGGGTGAAGTCATAAATGTTATGAACCCTCCTACAAAGATCAATTGTCGCCGACACTTTTTCGAGAGAAGAACCCGTTTGTTCTTTGGTTGAAATATTCAGAGTATAGGGATCTTCAAAGTTTCACGCAGATATGAAAAAAAGAAGAAGCCGCCAGAAAAAAGAGTAGTACGTTTTTCATTGGTAAACTCTCTCCCCTTTTTATGCACACAGAGAATTAGAAATTGGCCTCTGCTAGTTCCGCTTACTTTAACATTTGGTACTTTTATGTTTATTTTCTATTGTACTTCTTCTCTCCATCATGGAACCAACGCATTCCGTTCAATCCTTAGACAACAACATCGGAAAAGGCGCCAAGCTGATTCTTACTTTTCTCCGTAGGCATGACAGAATTATCAGACCACAAGAAGAGGGAAACCATCCCAAATGTCAGATCAACCGATCGGCCAATTCAAAGGAAAAAAGAGGCTGTCATAGTCAGGAAAATAGAATAATTTAAGATTGAAAAAAGTGAAGGTTTTCCTTGATTCATCGGAAATTGGAGATGAACCAGGGAAATTTAAATCTAAAAGAGAATTAGCCAAACAGAGGAGCGACGGGCTATTACATTTGGGGGTGAGTGGCTAGGTGATTGCCGAATTTTTCTGACAGAAAAACCAGGCTAAAATAGCCTCGTACTTGTCACCGCTAAAGCAGTCCAACGTTTTTTGACAACACGAAAGTGAAAGTGAAGGAGAAACTTAGGAAACGGGAATTAACTTCTTCGACTGGGAGGACTTTTCTATGATGAGACTTCCTAGTCCCTCTGACTAACTATGATTCGAACAATCACAGTATCAAGAGCGGGCCTCAAGAAATCAGATTCGCCCATTCTCAATGGACAAATTGAGAGTTCGGACAAAGAAACGATCTTGGAATAGGGGTTCATCGGAAGAAAGATTCCGTCATCGTCTTTTGCTCAATTTGATCTAGGTGCTGCCGGGGAATTTTGTTGAGGTCAAGGTCAACCCATCCATGAGCCAGACCGCCACTTGTCCCGTACTGCGATTATGCCAGATTACATCGGCATTCCCATCTCCATCTGCGTCACCCACCTGCGCAATACGCCACCCCGAGGGCATCCCCGCTAAGAAGCCCGACACCTCAATCGCCGCTCCGTTCATCAACCAGATCCCCACCATCCCAGTACGGTTATTACGCCAGACCATATCGGTCGTCCCATCCCCGTTCAAATCACCAAAACCCGCTTTCTCCCATTCTGGTGAGGTCCCTCCGAGAAATCCCACTGAGGTGATCGTCGACTCATCCATCACCCATACGGCTGATACCCCACCGGCATGGCGCCAAATGATGTCCGCCCGACCATCCCCATTCACATCACCTATCCCAACGATCTGCCACGCTAATGGCACACCGGGCAAAGCACGGAATGCGGCAATTGATGACCCATCCATGAACCACACCGCAACAGCCCCGTTCTCGGTATTGTGCCAGATGATATCGGCACTTCCATTGCCGTCCATATCGCCCACTCCCTTAATCGCCCAATCCAAGGAGGCACTCCCAGGGAAACTGGCGGACGTGATGGTCAACCCGTTCAAAAACCATACGGCAACCGCCCCACTGACGGTGTTGCGCCAGACGATGTCAGCCATCCCGTCACTATTCACATCACCCACTCCAACGATCTGCCAATCCGACGAAACCCCACCCAAGAATCCAGACGAACCAATAAGACCGCCATTCATCAACCACACCGCCACCTCACCCGTTCTCCTGTTGCGCCAGACAATATCAGCCTTGCCATCTCCATTCAGATCAGAACTGACAGGAGCACGAGTAGACGGTTCGTCCGAGGGAGGCTGAAGACCGAGGAACACCCCCGATTCTGATGTAAAGCTTACCCCCTGTGGCAAGATCAATCGGATGGTCGCACTTGGGTCGCTGACATCGATGAGGTTATTCATCTCCACCCTGGCCGATAAAAACGCCTCAATGGGTAGCTCCTGACCATTAACAACTGTAACCGTGACCGCCAACACCTTCGGTTCTGGTAAAGGAAGGCCAAGGGCCTGATCACTCACATCTCCCAGACGAATGATGGCATTGGTAAAGCAATTGGAAGACAAATCCTGACAAGAGGGAAACCCATCGACCTTCATAGAAAATTTGATGTCCGCAACGTTGACAGTTGGATCCAGCTTAAACGTCAAAAGATCATTGATATGAATCGAGGCCAATCCCATTCCTGATTGTGAGCTTTGATCGGGAGTCGTCGAGGTCACTTTGAGTGCGAGGCTCCCGGTGGCTAAATTGGCTGTGGCATAAGCAGAGCCGGCTTCACCACCCGGTCCTGTCACCTGACCCGTGTCTAATTGGATTTCAGTACGTCCATTTTCCTCAGCAACTGAATGACCCCCTATTGGCCCCGAAACACCAATCTCGATCTTATACGCGAGGGCTTCCGGCGGGACAGACACGCAAACCATTCCCACCAAGGTGACGGCCATGATGGTCCGAGTCAGACAGGTTGAGTAGGGTATTACGCGCTTGGGCATCAATAATTGATTTGACATAAGTCATTAAATGAGCAAGGTTGACTATCCTTATCGGATAGACAACTCCATTCTTAAAAGTCAGTCACCACATTCCAGAACTTCCCTCCCTCTTCTTAATCATTATTCTCTTACGGACTCCTCAAAAACGTTGAGAATTCTCCCTCGAATGGATCACCAAATAATCGTTCGTCCCTTATTTCCCAAAAGGCATTCCCTTATGCGCTTACCGAATTTGAGAATCACCAAAAGGAGTCGATGGCCCTGGAGCCCAATCCCCTATTCAGCTGAACCTCAAACGATAGGCATGGAGATGCGGGGTTGAAAACGTAAGGGATCCGAACCGCTGTTCTTTTCTTTGAGCGGAAGAAGAATCAGGTTGGGGCTAAAAGGGGTGGGACGTCATCCTACTCGGAATAGTCATTCGGAAGCAGCGCGCATGAATCAGACGAAGAATTATCTTTTGAATTGTCAGGAGGAGGGAGGACAAACCATTCACACCTAAGGGAAAACGCCACCAAGCAATGAGAATCATGCGTTTGTCTGGATAAAGGGAGCTGGCGAATATGCGTTGACCTCTTACGGGTCATCAGTGAGACCCTCCCAACGTGCAGACGCAAGTCTCTTACAGCATTCTCAAGAGATCGAGATTGGGCACATGAGGCTTTTAATGTCCCTCATCCGTTTACAGCATGATACCTCATAGACGATATAAATCATTTCGCCCTATTGAACATAACCATTCCACAAGAAAAGAGAGGAAAGATCCTCAAATACAAAAGCCTCACACCCGAAGATATGAGGCTCATGCACACACAAAATATTGCCCTGCCACTTATACCCAGACAGAGTTCGCCTTCCATCCAAACTGGCAGGCGGGCGGTCCGACTCACTGCGAGCTTAGGGACAAGGGTGTCCTGGACAGATCTGAAAGGAAACCATCATTCGGTATTTTTACCTTTACGGTTTGGCCTTCGACGAAAAACAATGTCACATCATGAGATCATCGCTATTGAATTTCCCAGTCAGTCGAGGTACCACGCGGGAACTCTGTCCGCAGACGTTCAGTCCCGTTCATTAACCACAGAGCCACCGCACCAGTAGCTCTATTCTGCCAAATGACGTCGTCCTGACCATCCGCATTCACATCACCCATCCCCGTGATCTGCCATTCAGGGGGCACGCCGCCAGGAAATCCGGCAAAGGCCACTTTCGTCCCATTCATAATCCAGATGGCCACCGCACCGTTAAGCGAATTGTGCCAGACGATATCCGCGGTTCCGTTGCCATCCACATCACCGATTTTCTTGATGACATAGCTGAGAGACGCACTTCCTGGAAATCCGGTCGAGGTGTGGGTCAAGCCGTCCATCAACCACACCGCCACCGCCCCCGTGGTCGTATTCCGCCAAATCACATCGGCTTTTTCATCGGCATTCACATCACCTACCCCGGCGATCTCCCATTGCACAGGCACACTGCCAGGGAAACCAGAATTTGCAATTGTGGACCCGTTCATGAGCCAGATAGCCAAGGCCCCGCTGACAGTATTGTGCCACACAATATCCGCGGTTCCGTTGCCATCCACATCACCGATTCCTTTGATAACAAAATTGAGAGATACGGTCCCGGGAAGGCCCGTTGAAGTGTGGGTCAAACCGTCCATCAGCCACACCGCTACCGCCCCCGTGGTCGTATTCCGCCAAATGACGTCGGCCTGGCCGTCCGCATTCACATCGCCCATCCCCCTAATCTGCCAATCCGAAGGGACACTACCAAAAACGCCGGTAGTGGCAATCGCGGCATCTTTCATAAGCCAGCCCACCACAAGCCCATTGAGGCTATTTCGCCAAAGCAGGTCTGCGGTTCCGTCCGCGTTCAAATCGTTTGACAATCTCCTGGCCCCCAGATTGTTCGCAGTAATGGTAAGGTCTGAACTACCCAATAACTCACCGTCCGACGCGGACAACCGCAACACATAGGTCCCCGCTTCGCTGAAGCTGGCCGTTGTACTCAGGGCCGACGCATTGGCAAAAGTCACCGTCCCCGGCCCGCTTACTTTACTCCACGTGCTGGTCACCCTGCCCGGCGTGGCCGGTAGGCCATCATCCGTCACGGTCCCCGTCAGCGGCGCGGAATTCGGTAACGCAATCGTAATTGAGGGCCCCGCATTTACCGACGGCGGTTGATTCCCCACATTCTGGGTAAAGGTAGCGGTCACCGCCTGTGCCGCCGTCATGCTCACCGTACAGGTGCCCGTCCCTGTACACCCACCACCGCTCCAACCCCCAAAGGTTGAACCCGTCCCGGCCGCCGCCGTCAGCGTCACCGTCGTCCCATTGGCGTACCCCTCGCTACAATCGCCCCCGCAGGAGATGCCTCCAGGCGCACTGGTGACTGTCCCACTGCCCGTCCCGGCTTTCGTGACCGTCAGTGTCCGTTGTACGGTCGTAAACGTGGCCGTCACCGCCTGTGCCGCCGTCATACTCACCGCACAGGTGCCCGTGCCCGCACACCCGCCGCCGCTCCAACCCCCAAAGGTCGAGCCCGTACTCGCCGCCGCCGTCAGGGTCACCGCGGTTCCATTGGCGTAGGCCTGTGTACAGTCGCCCCCGCACGAGATGCCCACAGGCGCACTGGTGACTGTCCCACTGCCCGTCCCGGCTTTCGTGACCGTCAGTGTCCGTT